>JAISHZ010000342.1 GCA_031262285.1 Lachnospiraceae bacterium
AACAAAAAGAAAAAGTTTTACCGTCTCAAGAACGGCGACTTTGTCAATATGGAAGGTGAGGGAATTGGAGCGCTGATGGAGCTTAAGGCAGGATTGAACCTGACAGATAAGCAGCTGCGCAGCGATACCATACGGATCCCCAAATATCGTGCACTCTATTTGGATGCGGAGCTAAAAGAGTGGCAGTCTCTGCGTCTGACCAAAAATAAAGCCTTTCGCGCCCTTGTCCGTAACATGAAAACAGTGGAGGACAACGATTACGAGATACCTGCCAGTCTGCGAGATATTCTAAGAGAGTACCAAAAGAGGGGATTTCTGTGGCTGAAAACTTTGAAAAATAACGGCTTTGGCGGCATCCTGGCGGATGATATGGGTCTAGGTAAGACGCTCCAGGTCATCGCATTTCTTCTTTCAGAGCAACAGGAGGAAGTGGAGAATCGTAGGTGCCTAATCATCTCACCTGCTTCTTTGGTATACAATTGGAACAACGAAATAGAAAAGTTTGCTCCCCAGCTATCCAGTAAGATGGTGGTGGGTACAGCCTCGGAGAGGCGCAAAATCATCGAAAGCATTCAGCCCGGTGATATCATGCTAACTTCTTATGATTTGCTAAAACGAGATATCGAATATTATCAAGGGATTTCTTTTGCCTATCAGGTCATTGACGAAGCACAATTTATCAAGAACCATAATACCCAAGCCGCCAAGGCTGTGAAGATGGTGGAAGCGGATTTTAAGCTGGCACTCACCGGTACTCCTGTTGAAAATCGACTTAGCGAGTTGTGGAGTATCTTTGATTATTTAATGCCCGGCTTCCTCTATGCCTATCAGAGATTCCGCGGAGAGTTGGAAACACCTATCGTAGCCGCTCAGGATAGGGAGGCGGTGAGCCGACTGCAAAAGTTGATTCGTCCCTTTGTGCTGCGCCGACTTAAAAAAGATGTTTTAGCAGATCTTCCGGATAAATTAGAAGAAAATGTATATGCCAAGCCTGAAGGGGAGCAGCAGAAACTCTACGATGCCCATGTGAAACGGCTTCAGTTGATGTTGGATAAGCAGACGGATGAGGAGTTCCGTACTTCCAAGATTCAGGTTTTATCTGAATTAACCAGGCTGCGACAGCTTTGCTGTGACCCGGGGTTGTTGTATGAAGACTACCAGGGCAATTCCGCTAAAACGGATATGTGTCTTGACTTAATTCGCAATGCGGTAAATGGAGGGCATAAGATATTACTATTCTCACAGTTTACATCTATGTTAGAGCGTTTGAACAAACAGTTGAGGGAAGAGGATATTTCCTTCTATACCCTGACGGGGGCTACCTCTAAGGAGAAGCGAAAAGAGCTGGTGGAGGCTTTTAATCGTGATGATACTTCTGTATTTTGCATCTCCCTCAAAGCAGGAGGCACGGGGCTTAATCTGGCATCGGCGGATATCGTGATTCATTATGATCCCTGGTGGAATCTGGCGGTGCAAAATCAAGCCACTGATCGCGCCCACCGCATCGGTCAGCAGAATGTGGTGACGGTATATAAGCTAATCGTGAAGGGGAGTATTGAAGAAAACATCATCAGGCTCCAAGATATGAAAAAAGAACTGGCGGAGCAAATCCTAGGAGGAGAAGGGATCGACCAAGGGAATTTCTCCAAAGAGGAATTGCTTCAGTTGTTACGGGGGTAGGTGCGGTGTTTTTTGCCTATATGCAGCTCTTCGCTTTTTTGATAAAGCTTGGCGCAAAAAACTAAATAAACCCGGATAAACAAAGACGCTTACATGACTATCCACTTTCCATTTCGCTTAGAGCCGGTACGAATGATATAACCATGCGTCTTTAAGTAGCGAATATCATTTTCTGCTTTTTTAATTTCGAGTGAAAGCTCTTTGGCTACATCTGCAACCGTAATATTCGGATTGCGTTCCAAAATAGATAAGATTCTTTGACGTGTTGGATTTAATCCGCTTTTTAATCTGCTCGTTATTCCGCTGGTTTTTACGGAATAATTTTTTTCCGCATTTAATCCGTAAATATCTGCGGAATAATTAATGTTAGTATCAATAGACAGACAAAGTATAGTTCTGTCTGGCTCGAACATTTCAGTATATTGAGGATTTTTCCAATTTTGCTGTTTCCACACATGAAAGATATTCGGAATACCACTACCGGAGCGTTCACCGATATCGAGCAAACTGAACATTTTCATAATCACTGCATTTCGAGGAGAAGACACGCCGCCGCTAAGCGCTTCTTTCATACTAACCCGAAAGCCACCGGGGTTTTCTAGTACTATTTCATTGGTGCGGTTACGAATGACCACACCGCGCTCGCCATAATAATCAGCGTTCGTGAAGCAATTTGCCAGCGCTTCACGCAAGGCTTTATGCACGGGTGTGTCATCTATACGATGCAGACCATCTTCCATTTTGAAAGGGATTTTGATTTTGGGGTTTTGTATCAGCTTATTATAAACCTTGAAAAAGAACTCATATAGATTGCCACTCCATTCACCGGAAGAAGATACAATCCGATCAGTCCACCTCACATCTGCGTCAAAATTCTCTTGATAATCAAGAAAAAACTGCGGATACTCTTGTAAGATTTCATTTTCAAAACCGAACATCAAAAGACCTGCTGATGTAGGATGGCGTTTATCGTCCTCAGCGATCCCGATTGCGCCCAATTTTTGCAAAAATTCTATATCCTCTAGTTCCTCCCAAACATGCCCGGGACGCGAGACTTTCATGCGGTTACGGTAACGATGCAGGCTGTCGTAATCAAAAACCGAGAGTGGTAATTTTGATAGTACTAACATGTCCTGCGTGTTGTTCCCATTATCGCGTATCATCGCCTGAACCATTTCCTTCGTACAGCGATAGTCCCCTTCACCATTGCGCCGATAGGTCTCCGTTAAAGGGTTATTATTTAGGTATATAGGTTTTAAAGCGCGGTCTGCTCGAGGTATTTCGAGTACGATGATGGTTTTCTCATCCACATTTTCCATAAAAACATGTTTATCTAGTAACAAATTTAAGCTGATTTTAGAAGGGTTGTTTATTGTATTCCAAAAGTCAGAAAGCAGTTTATCGGGTTTTGTAACGCCGACAGCATGCAAACTTTTATCATCCAACTCATCAACGCCAAGCAATATCACGCCGCCGTTGGTGTTTGCAAAGGCTGAATATGTAGCCCATAAACTTTGAGGCAAACCGCTTGTCGCTTTTTTGACCTCAAGTCGGTTGTCTTCGCGATAATTTGAAAGGTTATTTAAATTCAGCATTGTTATGTCCTCGTCTCTATCGGGATTTGATACCATTACGTTGATAGAATCGTAGTTTCAATTGTCAGTAAAACAGATACTTACGGATTACTATAGCTATGTCATATATAATCTAGTAAAATCAACAGCTATAGGATACAGCGCAGAAAGAGCTTTTGCAAGATCAACTTTTCGCCAAATGCAATATCGATTGATCATATACGAAAAGTTGTTCCTTGCCAAACCTGCGTGAATTTGCATTCGCTTTACTAGACATCGACAGCTTTGGCATCACCGGCTATGACACCAACGCGGATATCATAATGTATACTATGTATGTGATCCGAAAACCGGTGTCCACTTTTCAGAGTTGATGGAAATACATACGTTGGAACTTCCCAAACTCCCGGTAGAGGAGGATGGGACCCCGCTGTGGGAATGGATGAAATTCTTGAATGCGAACTCTAAGGAGGATTTGAAGATGGTTGCAGAGAAGAATCAAACGATCAAAAAAGCTGTATCTGCCCTAGAAAAAATATCCGAAGATCAAAAAGCTCGTTGGGCATATGATAATCAGCAGAAATGGTTGTGGGATCAAACGGCGCGAGAAAGGGAAGCTATGGCGAAAGTCCGAGATCAATTAAACCAGCTGTTTAGTATGTTGATTCGAGATAACCGTCAAGAAGATTTATTGCGGTCTACCTCTGGTCCGGAGTATCAAAAGCAGTTGCTGAATGAATACCATCTTGTTTAAACAAACCTAGTCTGAGCGCTTTATTTGTCCATTTCTTTGATTCGTAAAATAAAGGAAGGATCGTATTTGTTTCTTAATTCCTGCTGCTTAGATTTGAAATGATGGTATTCCGTATGAAAACCCAAAAAAGCACCGTACTCATCAGAAGCATCACTGTAAAAATATTGTGCCGCGTCCCAATACAAAGCCATAAGAACCGCAAAAGGAACGAACGTCGAGCTTTCAACATAAATGGTGTATTTACTCTTGTAATTAACCGACTTCGTCGCTTTAGAAACTACGCCAAGTGTCGAATCGCCTGTTTTTAACGCCAAAAAGATCCCCTTAAGTCCTAAACCAATTTCGTATGCCTGAAAATCATAATCCGGATGTGATACTGCCCAATAATGATATTTTTGTTTTTCATGATCTGCGACCGCTAGATTGGTGAGCACAATGCCTCTTTGATCGTTTATCGCAAAACAACCGGTTTCTATATGATTCAACTTATCATTTGTTTTTCTCCTTGGCATATAGATTGGAAGATGTGCC
>JAISHZ010000345.1 GCA_031262285.1 Lachnospiraceae bacterium
GAAAATACCTTACTTGCTTTAGGTGCAAGGGATGATCGACCTGACTACGATTATGAGCAAAATGTTCAGATCGCTCTGTATGCGCTAGGTGATGGAGTTAAAGCGCAGACTGTTGTTTACGGGATGGATGCCAAAACGAAACTTTCCTGTAGCGCCACTCGTAGCGGAAACCAACTTTTGCTTGAATTGACACCGGAATCGTCACCGAATCCGACATCGGATTTGACACAGCAATATCTTTCCTGCCAATTAAAAATGTCTTACGGGAGGGGATCGTGTTATGGAAGGCAGCATAATCGAATTGTCAAAGTTGAATGCGCTACCTGTGTAAATATAAGGAGTAATCAATGTTTTGGAATGCAAACTACGCTCAGCTGCAGATTCGCGACACACAGATGGAGTATATCTCTTTTGGCAAGGGGTCTAAGCATCTCGTACTACTGCCGGGATTAGGAGATGCGTTAACTACCCTCTATGGCAAGTCCATCCCCATGGCATGGGCGTATCGCATGTATGCTAAGGAGTATAAGGTCTATCTCTTTAGTCGAATAAGGGATCTCCCGGAGGGTTATACCACTCGAGACATGGCGTTTGATCAGGCGGAAGCGATGCGGATACTAGGCATACAAAAAGCCGCAGTCATCGGTGTTTCTCAGGGAGGAATGATCGCGCAACATCTAGCGATCTGCGCACCGGACTTGGTGGAACGCTTAATCCTAACAGTTACAACAGCAAGAAGCAACGAGCAGACCCGCAACGTGATTGAGGGATGGGTCTCTATGGCCAAGCGAAACGATTATCGGTCTATCATGATCGATACGACTGATAAATCTTACTCGCAGCAGTATTTACGTAAAATGCGCTTCTTTTATACATTCATCGGTCGATTTGGAAAACCCAAAGATTTTCACAGATTTTTGATTCAAGCAAGATCGTGTATCGAACACGACTCCTTCGCTCATTTAAACCAAGTAGGCTGTCCCACGTTGATCATTGGCGGCGATCAAGATCAAATCATCCCTGTTGAATGTTCTTATGAATTGGCACGCGAAATTCCAAACAGTGAAATCATGATCTACAAAGGCTTGGGACATGCCGCCTACGAAGAAGCCAGTGACTTTCATGAGAGAGTGATGAAATTTCTAACACAAGTTATTTGATACCAATGTCAAAAGGTCATGTTTTAGCTGCTTGTAGACAAAAACATGACCTTGAGACACCAGAAATATGAAAAGCACACCCGATTAGGGCGCAACACTCAATTTTATGACTCCTCCTTTATCTTCTTCCCTCGCACTAAGATAAACACCACATACAACACCGCAAAACAAGCGCCAATCACATAAGAAATCCAGCTATTTACCTTATCTAAATTGAAGCCTATCCCTGCTCCTGCGATGAAGGTGCTGATTAAAAAGGCATAAAACGTGCCGGGCACGATTGCGATCACGGGTGCTATTTTATATTTTCTACCAAACAAATAAATCGCGATCGATGCAAAAGCAAAGATGGTAATAGACTGGTTCGCCCAAGCGAAGTAGCGCCAAAGGATCGCGAAGCCGCCGGCGTTTACCTTGGCAAAAATCAAAAGCGCCGCAACGACCACGAAAATGCCGCCGGAAAGTATCAGACGATTCTTTTTGGGTTTTTGATCAATGTGAAAACGCTCTGCAATCATCAATCGCAAGGAACGAAGGGCGGTATCCCCCGATGTAACAGACAGAATAATCACACCTATGATCGCTATATACCCGCCGACATTCCCCAGCAAGTCCTTCGCGACGATCCCCACCACTGCCACGGCGGATGTTGCGTTTTCACCTACTGACATCGCCTTTTCGGTCTCAAACATCACCATCGCCGCTGCTGCCCAGATCATCGCAATGATCCCTTCTACGATCATCATATTGTAAAATACCATGCGACCGCTTTTCTCCGACTTTACAGAACGCCCGATCAATGTGTTTTGTGTGGAGTGAAACCCGGATACGATACCGCAAGCCACGGTCAAAAAGAAAGCGGGAATCAGATTCTGTGTGGTAAGCCCAAAACCGGGAACGCTTCCGAGATTGGTCAGATCGCCGCCCTTTGTAAACAAAATCACAGCAAACATCCCAAGTGCAGATAGTATCAAAATCGCGCCAAACACCGGATAAATCCGACCGATGATCTTATCAATCGGAAAGAGTGTTGCGATCAGATAATAGACAAAAATCACGCCATATATCACCCATGTGGAAATAGACGAGGGTGAACCATCAAACCCAAAAACTTGCGTCGCCGCGATATCTCCCGGTGTGTAAATAAACACCGCGCCAACCAAAACCAGCAATATGCAGACAAACACCATGTAAAATTGAAACGACACCTTGCCGGTATACCTCCTGATAATCGACGGCATCTGTGCGCCATCGTTTCGCATGGAAATCATCCCGCTGAAATAGTCATGCATCGCGCCTCCCAGCACACAGCCAATTGGGATCAAGAGAAAGGCAATCGGTCCAAAGAGAATGCCCTGTATGGCGCCTAAAACCGGACCTGTGCCCGCGATGTTTAACAAATTGATCAGTGCTGTTTTCCATGTCCATCTTCCGCAGTATAGGCAGGTGTTTTGCGATCATCCGGTTTCATGATTTTGGCACAAAGTAATCCATACGCCAAACCGCCCAATACTAATCCCAAGATACCGCATACAAATGTTGTCATATGATCTCTCCTATTTTCAATTTAATTATAAAAACCTGTGAATGGTCACGTACTGCTTATATCATACTTGAAGTCTCGCATTATGAAATATTTCGGTATTTTTCAATACTCAAATGACCAATGCAGAATTTTAGATTGTAAATCTCTACAGTCGTCTACTGAAAATGGTATGTCCGCACGTTACTATAATCGTAAGCTAAATACCAAATTCTTTTTTAAGTAATTCTTTTAATTCCATAGCCGTTTCTTTGTTCAATTGTATCGACTGACTACAAACTCCGGGATTTTCACGAAAGTTACTGCCATAAGTATCTATTTGAAAATATTTGTTTCCGCCTAGCGTAAAGACAGAATATGTAGCCTGTGAAATATTATGGATACTATTTCTATTCTTTTCGATTCTTTGTAATTTGTTTATCCGCGCCACCCTATTACCTCCTATTGATAGATTTGTGTGTTATTTTTTACAATCATACCACTATAATTGTGCGTTTTCAATCCAGTTTCGCATGTGTTTCGCATGTTTCGCTTATGAGTATTCATTCAGGAAAATATTTCTGAACAATAACATGTGATAGGTTATTGAGGGATTCCCGTGGTTTCGCTTGGCAAATCGGGGTATTTGTTTTATGATGAGTTAAATGAACCAAAATATGGTTCACGCTATGATAAAGGATGGT
>JAISHZ010000359.1 GCA_031262285.1 Lachnospiraceae bacterium
TAGCCTTCTGGGCGGAGATTTCTTCCCTAAGGAAAATGTATTCGAAGAACCGATGACACTTTGGCGTAATAACACAAAAAAAGGTGATAGTGTAACACAGTGGGTTCCCAAAAGGCATAATCCATCCATGCAACTATGGAGAAATTTTGCGTCATTGATGGTTTCAAATGATACATACAGAAAGCCGGAAATTGTACTTTGGCTAGAGCATTTGTTGAACAGAGATTGTATATCTTCTCAAACTGTATGTTTGATGGCATCCGGAACTTCATATGGAGATAAAGACTTTTTTATTGAGGATGCGTTTGACGACTCCATCAGTTTCAGCTCTGCACTTTTGCATGAGGGTGAGCAATATGAACAGTGGATAAATCATATTATTGAAGCACTGCAGGTCTCGCAAGATCTTGCTTGGGTTTTGGGTCAATTAGCCCAAAAAGTCGCATTGGCACTCGGAAATGAAGATGGATACGATGCTCGAGACAGGGAGATGGAACAAGCATATTTCAGTCTCGATCTACCTTTTCGCCAATGGCTTGCTTCCATCAATCCGGATGAAGATGACATAGACGAGCAGCAGGATAAATGGTGGCAGATATCCCATAAAATCATCAGGAGTCTGGGAGCAAAACTGGCTAGAAATGCGGGGCAGCAGGCAATCGTGGGAAGAGGGGGGAATAACGTACCCAATGCATACAACTGGTTTTTGTGGCGCACAAAGAACATGGAAAACCTTGCTTTTAAGCGAGAGAAAGGAGGAAAAGGTTGATAGAAACAAACACCCGAGATTTGATTTTTAGACATGTGCAGCAACAGATAGGGAAGCTTTGTCAAAGAGAGAATGAGTCCTTTGTCAGGGCGGCGCTAGCGAATCTTCGTAGGGGTATTGGGAAAGCTCCGGGAAGCATCCCGTCTGTCTGGGAATGGACACTCAGTGATCTGCCGGATCAGGTGCTTAGTCAAAGCGGTGAGCCAACTTATGGGGAGTGGGCGATACATACGGCGATGACACTGTATGCCTTCCACCAGCAGGGGAAAGATATTCGAACCGCGAACATGAACACATCAAAAAGTTTGCTAGGTCAAGGAATTCGCAAACTGGCTTTGGCTAGAATGAAAGGACAAGGTGAACAGGAGGAAGATCAGGGCGTAGTCAGGAGATTTCAAGCGATCGTCACTTCCAATAGTATGTCCGAACTGTCATCCCATTTAAAAGGGATTGTGCAATTACTAAAGGCAGCTGACATCCCTTTAGATTACTCCAGACTTGCGGTGGATTTGTATGAATTTCAATATCCGCAGAATCGCAATAAGGTCCGACTTAGATGGGGTCAGGAGTATTACGCGACGAACAATATGAGAAAGGAAGAAGAAAATGAAAGCAAATAGAGTATACTTGGACATTCATGTAATACAGACCGTGCCGCCATCCTGTGTTAACAGAGATGATACCGGTAGTCCGAAAACCGCCGTATACGGAGGTACAACAAGAGCCAGAGTCAGCTCTCAAGCATGGAAAAAGGCTGTACGAAATATGTTTCGAAGCGAACTGTTTTCCGAACAGGACTTGGGAATCCGAACAAAAAGTATTGTGGATATGGTTACAAACAAATTAATGAGTTTGGCAGATTGCCCTGCTAATCCCGAAGAAGCGGCGAAGAAAATATTAACAACAGCCGGAATGAAGGATAAAAGTTTAGATGGCGGAAAAGCCGCTCCATTATTTTTCATGAGTGATTCCCAAGCTCTAGCACTTGCAAAATTAATCATAGAAGATCCTAATGCGAGCAAGAAGAAAGTCCAAGAAGCCTTAACAAATTATCCTAGTGTGGACGTGGCGCTATTTGGTAGAATGGTGGCAGACGACCCTGAACTAAATGTTGATGCATGTTGCCAAGTTGCCCATGCCATTTCAACCCACGGTATTCAAAACGAATATGACTATTTCACTGCGGTCGATGAACATGAAAAGGAAGATAAAGATAATGCTGGTGCGGCAATGATCGGAACAGTGGAATACAACTCTTCTACGTTGTATCGCTATGCGACAATTGCATTACATAATCTACTTGAGTTGGTCGGCGAGCAAATGGTGGATGCGGCGTGCAAGTTTACAGAAGCTTTTGTACGGTCTATGCCTACCGGTAAACAAAACAGTTATGCAAATGGAACATTACCAGATGCCTTGCTGGTTACATTACGCACATCTCAACCTGTCAATTTATCAGGAGCCTTTGAAAACCCAATTAAATATGGAGAAGAAGGTTATGTGAAAGCATCCGTGAAGGCGCTTGTGACACATATGAACAAAATCAATCAAGATTGGTTGGGCTTGCCTAAAGTGATATATGGCGTAGGTTCTGTGCTACGGGAAAGTACCTTCGCCCCGGAGATGGGTCAAATTTTATCTTTACCGGAGATGCTTTCAAGATTGCATGACGATCTTTCGGAGGAATTTCTATGAGTACGCTCCTGCTGCGCTTGGCAGCTCCGTTACAGTCATGGGGCGTAGCTTCAAAATTTGATCGAAGAGACACCCAGCGATATCCGAGTAAGAGCGGGATTATTGGATTATTAGCGGCAGCATTGGGACGTAGTAGAGAAGATTCCATGGAGGATCTGGCGGCGCTTCGGTTTGGGGTGCGAATTGACCAAGAAGGCGAGTTGCTGCGTGATTACCATACAGCCAAAAGCGCGAAGTCGGCTTATGTAACAAATCGATACTATCTGTCGGATGCGATTTTCCTGTGCGGATTAGAAGGTGAAGATTCGAAACTACACGAGTTGGAAGATGCGCTGTTAACTCCAAAATATCCACTCTTTTTGGGCAGACGTTCTTGTCCACCGGAGGGGAAGGTATTGCTTGGAGTGATGGATGGAACATTGGAAAATGCCTTGGCAACCTATCCTTCACTAGCAATGAAATCTGTAAAAACAGGTGCAAATTGGATCGTGATGGATGCATCTATGAGTACGCCAGGTGCCTATTTTGTGCGTGATCTACCTATCAGTTTCTCAGTACGTCATCGTAAGTTTGCCTTTCGATCTGTGATAGAGAAAGGGCAGATGCAAATAGGAGATGCTCATGTAGTGGATCCATATGATATATTATAGGAAGCAAAAGAGCTTCCTATAATCGATTGACGGCGCGAGATCAGTGCCATTTATGTGAATCTACTTCACAGCTTCTCATAAGATAAGTGGAGGAAGAAAAAAGGATGTATATGTCGAGGGTGGAACTGGACAATAAACGGTTGGCGACGAAGAAAGCACTTTCTTCTTTAAATTTAATGCATGGAGCCATTGAAGCAGCCTTTGTGGGAGAGCGTAAGCGAACGCTATGGCGTATTGATCAGCTCAAAGAAAAAATGTATCTTTATATGGTCAGTGAAGACGCACCAAATTTGGATATCATCCAAAAACAATTCGGGTTTGATAACAAAAATGATCCTCCAAAAGATTATGATGGTTTTTTGGATCGTTTGAATGTCGGAGATAGGTGGCAGTTTCGCTTATGTGCCAATCCTGTGAAGAGTCAGATGGTGCAAGGGCAGCGCGGGAAAGTAGTTGCTCTGGCAGGTACGGAAAGTCAGAAGGAATGGTTGTGCAAAGCTGCTATAAAAAATGGTTTTTCCATGGAATCTTTCGATGTGATACAAACTGTATGGAAAAGGTTCCCGAAAGGCTCTGCTAGACGCTTGGTAACGATACATACCGTAACTTTTGCAGGGATTCTTTGCGTGACAGATGTGAATGCCTTTCGACGGGCATTAACAGACGGAATCGGCAGAGAAAAGGCTTATGGCTGTGGATTGCTGACAATCGCAAGAGTGTAGCGAAATGGAGGTTTTATGAGCAATGAGATACCGGGTGTGGACAAGCCGGACTTGCAAGCTCTCCCTGTTATTCGGGATCGCCTTTCGTACCTTTTTTTGGAACATTGCAGAATCAATCGGCAGGACGGTGCGATTACGGTGACAGATGCCAAAGGTACTGTTCATGTACCTGCAGCGACGATTAGTGTACTCCTATTGGGACCAGGTACGGATGTATCTCATCGAGCAATGGAATTGTTGGGTGATGCCGGTACCAGTGTGGTTTGGGTTGGAGAGTATGGAGTGCGATTTTATGCGCAAGGACGTCCTCTGACCCATTCGTCAGGCTTATTGATTCGACAAGCAGCATTGGTATCCAATGTCCGTTCCAGAGTGGCAGTGGCAAGAAAAATGTATCAAATGCGTTTTCCGGGAGAAGATGTCTCCGGTTATACCATGCAGCAGCTACGGGGAAGAGAAGGTTCCAGAATACGATCCGTATATCGTAGGCTTTCAAAAGAGTACGGCGTATCGTGGGATGGCAGACAGTACGATCCAAATAATTTCGCCGGTTCAGATCCTGTTAACCAAGCGCTCTCCGCCGGACATGCATGTTTATATGGCATTTGCCATAGTGTAATATCCGCATTGGGATGTTCTCCTGGTCTGGGTTTTGTCCATACGGGTCATGAGCGTTCTTTTACTTATGACATCGCAGATTTATACAAAGCAGATATTACGATTCCTATAGCCTTCGCCATGGCCTCCGGAGAACATGATGATATCGGACGAGATACCAGACGAGCGGTAAGAGATGCCATATCCGATGGAGGGATATTAGAACGTTGTACAAAGGACATTCGTAATCTGTTGCTAGATGCTGATACAAATGCTTTACTGGAGCCAACCGATATTGATGTGATAGATGGCGAGGTAGATGTACTGCAATTATGGGATGACCGTCAAGGTGTGGTAAAGAGCGGTGTGCAGTACCATGAAGCCACGTCAAACCGGCAGATGGGAGAGCTATGATCGTTATTACACTGACAGATAGCCCACTAGCACTCCGGGGAGATTTAACCAAATGGCTCTTTGAAGTTGATACGAATCTATATGTAGGGAAATTAAGTTCAAGAGTACGGGATGAATTGTGGGACAGAATTACAAAGTTTATACAACACGGTCGTGCAACGATGGTTTACAATGTGAACAACGAGCAAGGATTTGATTTTCGTACTTGCGGGAACACATGGATTCCGGTTGATTTTGAAGGATTGAAGCTCATGCTACGACCAAATCCTATGCAGGAGCAAAATACTATAGATTTGAAGCCGGGTTTCAGTAAGGCGTCCAAGCGATTGCAAGCTAAAAGGAGAATCAAATCAAATAGAAAGCTACCAAACACATATGTGTTAGTGGATGTTGAAACAACAGGCTTATCTGCTTCTGAACACGAAATCATTGAGATAGGTGCCCTGAAAATTTATGATGGCCAAGAAGGAGAGCCTTTTCAAGAATTGATAGTTCCGAAAGGAAAAGTTCCTGAGAAGATCGAAGAGCTAACCGGGCTTACCAACCGATTGTTAATGGAGAAAGGTCGAGATATTCGAGAGGTGATGCAAGAGTTTATCACATTCATATCCGACTTACCGATTGTGGCACATAATGCAAAGTTTGATTATGATTTTCTACGAAAAGCATGTGAAAAGAATAGGCTGCCGTTGATTAAGAATGAGTACATAGACACATTATCTCTGGCAAAAAAGGTTTTGGACGACCCTCCTAGTTTGAAGCTGAAGTCACTATTGGATTATCTGGAATTAGCACCAGAGATTGAACTGAAAGCTCATAGAGGATTGAATGATTGTGGCTTGACGAAATTACTATATGATAAGCTTTTTGAGTTGATTCAAGGAGATTGAGAGTAAAGTCAATGAAATTGTGGAATCGAGATAAATAAAATGGCGGAAATCAAGGGATCCTTTAGTGTGTTCCCCGCGCGTGCGGGGATGATCCCTCTTGAAATTGTCATATAAACCTCCTTCCGCGGTGTTCCCCGCGCGTGCGGGGATGATCCTCCAGAAGGGTCAAGAGCCATTTCTTGACCTTCGTGTTCCCCGCGCGTGCGGGGATGATCCTTATGTTGAGTTTAAAATTATCACCGTGAGGAAGTGTTCCCCGCGCGTGCGGGGATGATCCTATCCTTCTGGTTCGGTGTATGCCCATACCCTTGTGTTCCCCGCGCGTGCGGGGATGATCCCGTTTCGCCTTGCGTTGCAACATTATCCTTATTGTGTTCCCCGCGCGTGCGGGGATGATCCCTTATGGCTCAAATGGTTATGGATTTTAGTGACGTGTTCCCCGCGCGTGCGGGGATGATCCCTATGCGCGAAAGCCTTTACCATGATCTGGAAAGTGTTCCCCGCGCGTGCGGGGATGATCCTTACAAAGTGTAGATAAATCTTGCAGGATTCCTGTGTTCCCCGCGCGTGCGGGGATGATCCCTGTTTTGGGCGCGTCCCCATGCCAGCGCAGGTGTGTTCCCCGCGCGTGCGGGGATGATCCGTTTTTGCGTGGGAAGGGGTTTGTTTTGGAGCAGTGTTCCCCGCGCGTGCG
>JAISHZ010000040.1 GCA_031262285.1 Lachnospiraceae bacterium
ATCTTATCGCAATTGTTCAAAATCTCTTTTTACACATGGGGTTTGTCCCTACTGTTTTGGGCTTTTCTCTACACCAAGCAGAAAGAAAAGATTCTGATCACGATCTTTCCGCTCCTGTATCTTGGAACATTATTGTTGGGACCAGTCGCTTTGGTGCGATATACGTTTCCGGTGATCATTAGCTTACCTTGCTTCATAGGGTTGCTGCTTCAGAATAGCGCAGATAAGAGTTAGTTACTTTTCACGCGTTCGCCGATGTACATTCAAAGGCAGTGTATCCCGGACGAACCGCGCAGAGCCGAGGGGAGTTTTGGGTGTTAGACTCTCTGGGCGTTCCGATGAGCCCAGGCATGGTCTCCATCTCCACAGAACGTATAACACCCAAAACTCCCCTCGGCTCTGTGCGGTTCTGTGCTTCGATTGGCTAAAAACGTAAACCGGCGAACGCGTGAACAGTAATAAGCTTTTAAATGGAGAATGAAACAAGAAAGAAAATGCCTTGTCCCCTTTTTGGGAGTATGGTAAAATGCATGAATGAGTAATTAGCATGGAACATGGAAAGATAGCTAGCAGCTCTTAAATTGTTTTTTGAGAAAGTGCTATATCCGAAAAGAAGCCAAGCCTTGGCTTTTCTTTTTTTACACATCTGTCGCGATACCGGTAGTTTCGCAGAATGGAGGAAACATGAACTTAAAAGGAAAAGATTTTTTGAAGTTGCTTGATTTTACCCCGCAGGAGATTACTTTCCTATTAGATTTGGCAGCTGAGTACAAGGAAAAGAAGAAAAACAAGATTCCTACCGAAGAGTTTCGTGGACGGAATATTGCGCTCATTTTTGAAAAGACTTCTACGAGAACCAGATGTGCTTTTGAAGTCGCGGCATATGATTTGGGAATACACGCTACATTTTTGGATCCGGTCAGTTCTCAGATCGGGAACAAAGAGAGTATCGCGGATACGGCAAGAGTGTTGGGTAGTATGTACGACGGCATACAATATCGCGGTTACGGGCAAGATATCGTAGAAGAAATTGCGCGGTATTCGAAGGTACCTGTCTGGAACGGTCTAACGAATGAATTTCATCCTACGCAAATGCTCGCGGATCTTTTAACGATACGGGAACATTTCGGGTATTTGGAAGGCATTCGCTTATGCTACTTAGGGGATGCGCGCTACAATATGGGGAACTCCCTTATGGTGGCTTGTGCCAAAATGGGAATGCACTTTATCGCTTGTACATCCCCCAAATATTACCCGTCGGAAGAATTGATCACACAGTGTCGTGAAATTGCCGCACAGACAGGAGCGGAGATTACCCTTACATCAGATGTATTAAGCGGAACAAAGAATGCCGATGTCATCTATACCGATGTTTGGTTGTCTATGGGAGAACCGCAAGCAGCATGGGACGAGAGAATCCGTGATTTAACACCCTATCAAGTGACTGCGCAAGTCATGCAAAACGCCGGTGACAAAGCGGTGTTTATGCATGATTTACCATCTTTTCACAACAAAGAAACAAAAATCGGGGAACAAATCTGTACTCAATATGGGTTGGAAGCGTTGGAAGTTACCGATGAAGTGTTTGAATCGGCGCAATCGATCGTTTTTCAAGAAGCAGAAAATAGAATGCACACCATTAAGGCTGTGATCGCAGCGACCATTGAATAAATATAGGAATGTGATGGATAGTTTGAAAGGAAGGGAACTTTCGGGCTCTTTGATTGCTTGTGTGCCGTTGGTGCGTAGTCGGGAGTATGTATGAGATATAACGAAGATACGAGCAGTAACGAGATGTGCGATGCGCTAGGACAGCAAAGCAAACAAGAGAGCGCTGCTGTCAGACAGATGAGCAAACAAGAGAGCGCTACTGTCAGACAATTTGGCGATGAGATCTTATATTTTGAGCAGTTGGACTCTACCAGTACTTACGCCAAACAATTGGCTGACAAAGGAGCGCAAGATAAAACGGTAGTACTAGCGAGGATGCAAACGGCAGGTCGCGGTAGATTTGGGCGTAGATGGGAAAGTCAAGCGGACAAAACCTTGACTTTTTCGGTCATCCTCAGACCGAATCTGTCGACCGCCGCTGCTTCCATGCTCCCATTGGTCTTTTCCCTCTCAATAGCCGAATCCATACAACCCTTGACGGACAGTCTCGTTCAAATCAAATGGCCTAATGATATCCTTTTGAACCGACGGAAAGTATGCGGTATTTTACTGGAACTCATCACCCATGAGAACCAAATGCAATACATCATTGTCGGTATCGGAATCAATTTGCGAAAATGGGATACAGACATGGAACTAGGCGCTAAAATGACCAGTTTGGAAGAACATCATATTGATATCGACGACCTACAAAACGACTTAATGCAGCGACAAATCTTGGCAGACTCCCATTCCTCAACAGAAAGCTCCACATCGCTTCCTCCGCTTTCTTTTTTGCGATCCATTTTGCATAACATAGAAAAAAACTATACACAATTTCTCAGTAACGCAACACAGGGACTCGGCAAACTCAAAGACGCCTATGAGCGTTTTCTAATCAATCTAGATTGCTATGTTCGTATCATCGACGCAAAAGATACCTACACCGGCATTGCCAGAGGAATTAATATGCAAGGCGAACTACTGGTAGAAGATGAAGAAGGAAATCTGCACAACGTCTATGCCGGAGAAGTATCTGTTCGTGGGATAGATGGTTATGTATCATAACAGGGAGGGTAGAAATGCTACCACAAAACAGAATCGTGATATGCGGTGCAAATGCATACACACAGAAATACTACCTCAACCCGTCATTAGATATTTTACCAAACACTGTGAAAGAAGAACTACAAATCATGAGCGTACTCTTTACGCAGGAAGCAGGCGGACTTTTCCTGCTTTTCTATCAAAATGATGGAACTGTCACAATAGAAACAAGAGCAGATGACACAGATTATTCGTATGACGAAATCACTGCAGGACTCTTGGTTGGTAAAATACAACGCCAAAAACAGGAACTATTCCAATCCCTTGAACAATACTATCAAGCAACCCAATTCACCAACCTGGAATAAACCAATCGTTACGATTCACGACTACGGCGTTCATAGCAACAGATCGCACAAATCACCATGCGATGATAATGTAACAAACAATCAACAAATTCAGTTACCACAAACCGCCCTAAAGGAGAACACAATGATACTGGTAGTCGACGTAGGAAACACCAATATGACTTACGGAGTTTATCGCGATAAGGAACTCCTTGCGACTTTCCGTATGATGACCAAGACACCGAGAACCTCCGATGAATACGGAGCAGAATTAACACAAATCCTTACACTCAAAAAGATCGACCACACACAGATCAAAGGAGCGATTATCGCCAGTGTGGTACCGGATCTTATGCACGCCTTAGTAGGTGGGATCAATCGATATATCGGAAAGCAACCTCTGATCGTTCGCCCCGGGATTAAGACCGGGATCAAAGTCTCTACAGAGAACCCGACCGCTATCGGTGCGGATCGTATCGTGGACGCAGTAGCGGCATACGAAATGTATGGAGGACCTGTGTTGGTGTTGGATTTCGGAACGGCAACCACCTATGACCTTGTGACGGCGGATGGATCTTTTGCCGCCGGGATTACCGCGCCGGGGATCCGTATTAGCTCAGAAGCATTATGGAAGCAAACCGCGAAACTACCCAATATCGAAATCAAAAAACCCAAATCCATTCTGGCACAAGAGACCATCTCAAGTATGCAAGCCGGTTTGGTATATGGACAAATCGGACAAACCGAATATATTATCCAAAAAGTCAAAGAAGAAAGCAAAATCACGGATTTACGTGTCGTTGCGACCGGCGGTTTGGGGAGACTCATCAGTGAGGAAACAAACGCTATTGATATCTATGATAGTTCTCTGACATTAGATGGTTTGCGTATGATATATGACAAAAACAAGTGTGAGAAGCAAGGACATTCGGTAAAGAGTACCGTCTAAAGATCGATCAGTACCATTCACGCGTTCGTTGATTTGCGTTTTAGAGATACATGGAAACTGTAGATCAAAAACCATTTTTCGGGAAAGGAGGTGCGAAACGCAACTGTGGTAGCTACAGAAGAGTATGCAAAAATGACACAAAACATACCCTTACGAAACACTGAAACACCGCCTCTTTTGCGGATAGGCAACGTCCCCCTCCGGAACCGCTTTATCCTCGCACCGATGGCGGGCGCGACCGACCTTCCGATGCGGGTATTGTGCAGCGAACAAGGAGCAGGACTCGTATGCACAGAAATGATCAGCGCGAAGGCACTTGTATATCGTGATCCCAAAACGAAAACACTACTGGCGATAGATCCTTGTGAAGCGCCGGTATCGGTGCAATTGTTTGGTTCGGAGCCGGAAGTCTTGGCGCAGGCCGCGCAAATGATAGAAGAAGTCCCTTATTCCATCTTGGATTTTAATATGGGTTGTCCGGTGCCCAAAATCGTTCGCAATGGAGAGGGTAGCGCGTTGATGCGAGAACCCAAACGAGTCGAGCAGATACTGACTTCCATGGTACGTGCCACAAAGCGACCTGTTACGGTCAAAATTCGCAAAGGATTTGATGCCGCTACTCCTAACGCAGTGGAGATTGCACGAATAGCCGAAGCATGTGGAGTTGCGGCTATCACAGTACATGGCAGAACCAGAGAACAATTTTATAGTGGAAACGCCGATTGGGATATTATCAAGGCAGTGAAAAAAGCGGTATCCATTCCGGTGATCGGCAATGGAGATATCACAAGCGCCCATCTGGCGCGCGAGCTGTATCGACAAACTACCTGCGATGGCTTCATGATAGGTCGCGGCGCACAAGGGAATCCTTGGATATTCCGAGAGTTGATCGCTTTATTCCAAGGAGACGACCAGATGAGCGCTCCAACCATGGAAGAAAGAAGTCAAATGGCAAAACGTCATGCGAAGATGATGATAGAACACAAAGGAGCGTATATCGGAGTCCGTGAAATGCGTAGGGTATTGTCATGGTACACAAACGGATTACCAAACGCGGCGAGCCACCGCAGAAGAATCCATTATATGGAAAACGAGAATGAAATGTTTGCAATCATGGAAGAGATTTTCCGTGCATAAAATGGAAGCATGGACAACATTATATATTTGATCGCACATCGAGATTCGTCGTATGCGACGAAGCCAATCATTACAGCCATTCAAAAGAGCAGTACCGTTCGCATATTACGAACACAAATCGGGCTGATCCATGCACAAGCTGGTAACCAATTGACCCAAGTGAGCCTTACCACAGAAAAGTCCGACCTGCGTATCCATCCTTTGTTTTTTTGGAAAAGATCCAAAGAAGCAAAAAAGAAGCAGCAGTCGGAGCTACAACAAGAGGAATGGTTGACGGAACAAATCAATGAGATATTGACACAACTGTCATACCATATCACAGAACATGACTATGCCACGACCATATACCATGACAACGCCGGTATGACAGTATGGTTTCAAGACAAGAGTAGAAGACAAGTGTGGCGTAGTTTGTGGCCCTATCCTACTTTTTACAGCTATCGGGATCCTGCTTATGCATCGGCTTTGCTCAAAGAGACGCATTGTTTTCACTATCTGGTATTGGGTTATGATCGTGATGTATTGGAGCTTTTGCATCCCACCTTTCGCAGAATGAAAAGCCTACACTTTATATTGGACTATCTCCCGGGAGGCTTTGAAGAAGCGATGGAAGCGTTGTATGACGAGTATGGGTTGACCGCATCCTATTCATGGGTGTCGGACACAATCACAGAACACCCTTTTCGACATACGCCGATCGCCTGTTCTATCCCGTCAGTCATACTGGATTACACAGCTGAGCCTAGGGTGCCGCTATTAGAGATAGCGAAAGGGAGTATCTGGTTGGATATGGATTCTATAGAGGAAAAGCAACGATATATGGAAGATAAAGGTAATTCGATGATCTATTTGTCTCTAAAAAAACTCTGGCTTGGCTAGCTTGACACCCTCACCAAAACTATGTAATATGTGGGTACTAATTTTTAGCCAAAAACGCGCAAAACGCGTAAGAAATCGATATGGGAAGGATTGAAAAATGCAGGAAAAAAGGAATATTTTAACGTACGAAGGTCTTCGCAATTATGAAGATGAATTACATGAACTCAAAGTAGTCAAAAGGCAGGAAGTGGCTCAAAAAATCAAAGAAGCCAGAGAACAGGGAGATCTGTCCGAAAATGCCGAGTACGATGCTGCCAAGGATGAGCAGCGTGACATCGAAGCTCGAATTGAAGAGCTTGAAAAAATATTGAAAAATGTAGAAGTAGTCGTAGAAGATGAAGTGAATCTGGATCGCATTAACATTGGATGTAAGGTAAGGATTTTAGATATGGATGCCGGAGACGAGCTCGAATACAAAATCGTAGGCTCCACTGAGGCAAACAGTTTAAAAGGTAAGATTTCCAATGAAAGCCCGGTAGGGAAAGCATTGATCGGGAAAAGCGTTGGAGATGTGGCAAAAGTAGAGACACAGGCAGGCGACTTTTCCTATCAAGTACTGGAGATTCAAAGAAGCATATGAGGTACTGTTCGCAGGTTGTATCCCGCATAGTCGAAATTGCAAAGAATGTACAATTTCGCAAGGGGTCGCATAGGATGCAAAGATCTATTGGTCTAGCATCGACTGCTTACAGTCAATAGCATATACTTTGGGATCTGCAAAATCATGAAAAAGTAGCTAGTATTAACGAATTTAATTAACTTTGTGTTATTGATTTATAAAATCGTAGTAATGCTCCATGCGTTATGTGTGGAAACATAAAGGTAATTGAAAACGTTTATTCTAGGTGGATCGGATTTTGAAGGAACTCTCGACCGATAAAGGAGCAAAACAGTGAGTAACCAAGTGAATACCGAAATGACGCAGCAGGATTTGAACCAACTTTTGATCGTTCGACGCGAGAAACTCGCCGCTATGCAACAAGCCGGGAAAGATCCCTTCCTTCAAGTAAAATATGATGTCACACACCACGCGGCACAGATTCGTGAGGCTTTCGAGACCCTAACCGGGGAGACTGTGCGCGTGGCGGGGCGCATCATGGCAAAACGTGTGATGGGGAAGGCTTCGTTTTGTAATATCTTGGACTTGAGCGGTAATATACAATCTTACGTGGCGCGAGACAGCATCGGGGAAGAAGCTTATGCGGATTTCAAGAAATATGATGTAGGCGATATACTGGGCATCGAAGGTGAGGTTTTCAAAACCAAAACGGGGGAAATCAGTATTCACGCAGCAACACTGACACTGCTATGCAAAAGTTTACAGATACTTCCCGAGAAATTTCACGGTTTGACCAATATAGATTTACGCTATCGACAACGATACGTAGATTTAATCATGAACGCGCAGGTGAGGGACACTTTTCTCAAACGATCCATGATTCTGAGAGAAATTCGTACCTATCTGGATGGACAAGGCTTCTTGGAAGTGGAGACGCCTATGCTCGTTTCGAATGCAGGAGGAGCTGCAGCCAGACCTTTTGTGACACACTATAACGCGTTGGATGAAGATGTGAAATTGCGGATATCCTTAGAATTGTATCTCAAACGATTGATCGTGGGCGGATTGGAACGTGTCTACGAGATCGGAAGAGTATTTCGCAACGAAGGACTCGATACTCGTCACAATCCCGAATTTACACTTTTGGAGCTTTACCAAGCATATACGGATTATCACGGTATGATGGATTTGACAGAAGGGTTATTTCGTCATATTGCGGGTAAGGTGCTTGGCAGCATGATCGTCTCGTATGACGAGGAGCAGATTGATCTGAGCAAACCATTTGAGCGTCTTACGATGGTAGAGGCAGTGAAGCGCTATACAGGCGTTGATTTTGACAGCATTGAGACAACACAAGAAGCCAAAGCGTTGGCCAAAGAAAGAGACTTGCATTACGAAGAACGACACCAAAAAGGCGATATCCTAAAATTATTTTTCGATGAATATGTCGAAGAAAAATTGATACAACCTGTCTTTATCACAGATCATCCGGTGGAGATTTCACCACTGACCAAAAGAAAGCCGGAAAATCCCGAATATACCGAGCGATTCGAACTCTATATCACTTCGAGTGAAATGGCGAATGCATACTCAGAATTAAACGATCCGATCGATCAGCGCAATCGTTTTGCGGCACAAGAAGAGTTGATCGCACACGGTGATGAAGAAGCCAATCATACAGATGAAGATTTTCTCAATGCTTTGGAGATTGGGATGCCTCCCACCGGCGGGATTGGTATTGGGATTGACAGACTAGTGATGTTTTTCACCAATTCTCTTGCGATTCGGGATGTATTGCTTTTCCCGACGATGAAGACACTTGATGTGTAATGAGTTTTATCGATGAGAAGGGAGAAAAGGAATGCGTGATTTGGTCATCATTGGTTCGGGGCCGGCAGGATTGTCCGCAGCAGTGTATGGTAAGCGAGCGGGACTTGATCTGCTTGTGATAGAGAAAAACCCCATGAGCGGCGGCCAAGTATTAAATACGTACGAGGTTGACAACTATTTGGGGCTTCCCGGAACCAATGGATTTGAGATGGGAATGAAATTTCGTGAGCATGCCGATCGGCTGGAAGTACCTTTTTTGGAAGCTGCTGTGACAGCGATCTCACAAAAGGAACAACACCACATCGTGCATACCAATGAAGGTGATTTTGAAACGAAAACCATCCTCATTGCCACCGGAGCGGATCATGCAAAATTAGGGGTATCCGGTGAAACACAGTTTGCAGGCATGGGAGTCTCCTATTGCGCTACGTGCGACGGCGCTTTCTATCGCGGAAAAACCGCCGCAGTCGTAGGCGGGGGAGATACTGCCTTAGAAGATGCGATTTACTTGGCAAGATTTTGCCAATCGGTACTGTTGATTCATAGGCGTAGTGAATTGCGGGGAGCACGTATTTTGCAAGAAGAATTAGAGAAGCTCTCTAATGTTCGGATTTTGTATGATCGTATCGTCCTGCAAATAAATGGTACGGAGACCGTTGATCGTTTATTGCTTCAAAATGTCAAAACGGCAGAAGAAGAGACCGTTTCGACAAACGGCGTTTTTATCGCAGTGGGGATTCGCCCGCAATCGGATCTGTTTTTGTCTACGGTGGCAGCAGACGCATCCGGTTATTTGATCGCCGGTGAGGATGGAGTCTCTCGGACACCGGGTATTTTTGTCGCCGGTGATGTACGCACCAAACCGCTTAGGCAGATCGTTACCGCTGTGAGCGATGGCGCAAATGCCATTCGCAGTATCAACGAGTATTTGCTCAAAAGGAAAGGCTAACGTGGGACTTGATGATCCGCAGAGAAATGTCTGACCATGGCGACGAAAAAAGAACCGCTCTTATCACCGGTGCTTCTCGAGGAATCGGTCTTGCTATCGCGAAACGATTTGCGAGTGTAGGTTATGATCTGATTCTGGTATGTCACCAAAGCAAGGATTCCTTAACCATACAAGCGAAGGAATGGGCGGACTCATATGGGATTATGTGTAGGGTTCATCAGACGAATATCGGCGATTTTCAAGATGTGAAGAAGATATTTGATTCGATACCCACTCTGGATGTATTGATTAATAATGCAGGAATATCCCATATTGGTCTCTTACAGGATATGGAACCGCAGGAATGGCGAGCCGTTATGGCAGTCAATTTGGATGCGGTTTTTTTTACGTGTAAATTGGCGATTCCCCTTATGCTGGCGAAACAACAAGGCAGTATTTTGAATATTTCCTCAGTATGGGGAAATGTAGGCGCATCGATGGAAACAGCGTATTCCGCTTCCAAAGGTGCTGTGAATGCGTTCACGAAGGCTTTGGGGAAAGAATTGGCGCCCAGTCATATCGCAGTGAACGCGATTGCGTACGGTATGGTAGATACCGATATGAATCGGATGATCCCCCCAAGTGATCTGGAGTCCTTACGAAATGACATCCCCATTGGACGTATGGCGACGCCGGAGGAAGCAGCGGCGTTGGCTTTTTCCCTCATTCACAGCCCGGTCTATTTGACCGGGCAAGTGATTACCATGGATGGCGGCTGGACATAACTGTGATTAACCCGCGCTTGGACCTTCGAATAACGCGGTGATATTGCCATCCGGTACGGAGGATTGGAGGATCTGTTTTCTCTCTCTTTCGTTTTTTGCGTCTTTGTATTGTAGGATCACTCTTTCCTTTTCTGCCTCTGTCATCTTGTTTTCGATTTCATCTTCATGATTTTCTTCTTGAAAAAACCTTGCCGCTGTTCCTATCGGAATCTCATTTAGTGGCGATGAATCTATCGGTAAACCGTTGATAGCCATTTCGCGTGTACTCCTTTCTTTGCGCAACCTTTGAAAAAAGAATGTTTGTTACACGCATAGTATCTGCTTAATGCATGAAAAATATGTTTTTTTGTATCAACCCTATTGACAATGATTCGATCGTGATGTAGTATCCTCATGTCAACACATAGTATTCAATACTACGTAGAGACAAATGAATTTGAATAAGAAAGACGAGAACAAAAATGCAAATCACAATTAGAGAACCGGGAAGTGCAATTACACACTTTATAGGAATGATCATGGCGATCTTTGCAGCGGTTCCGCTTTTGGTCAAAGCGGGAATCAGCTCAGGTATGCGTTGTATGGGAGCACTGTCTATTTTTGTGGTCAGTATGGTACTATTGTATGGCGCGAGTGCCACATATCATAGTATCAATGCCAAAGATCATGTACTGCGCGTTTTTCGCAAAATTGATCATATGATGATATTTATTTTGATCGCAGGTTCGTATACCCCTATCTGTTTGATCGTACTTGGCGGTAAGCAAGGGTATACACTATTGGCTTTGGTGTGGGGGATTGCCGTGGTAGGGATTTTGATCAAAGCACTTTGGATTCACTGTCCCAAATGGTTTTCGTCGATACTTTATATCGCGATGGGTTGGGTCTGTATCCTCGTTTTTGGGGAATTGTTGCGATCTCTACCGATGGCTGCTTTTTGGTGGTTGTTGGGTGGTGGTGTGATATACACGGCGGGCGGTATTTTGTATGCACTCAAATTACCCTTGTTTAATCAAAAACATCAAAAATTTGGCTCCCATGAGATTTTTCATATTTTTGTGATGTGCGGAAGCATATGTCATTTTGTGTTTATGTATTTGTATGTGGCATGAATATGCAATGAAGTACATGGGATATCTGGAAACATCTTTCTCTATTGAATATCTGAAAATTGACGATATAAAATTATCAAAAACTCTTTTCGTCGATCTTTTCCACCATTCGCAAAAATTTACACATTAGATCGTTTTCATGTCTATATTTATTTAGAGTTTTACAAATTATCGTTGTAAAAATGAAAATGGAGTAACCTCATAGCATATCCGGCACCTTTTATCGGAAAATGCAATGTAAGCTTCCGAGAAGAAAAGTATGATAATGGTATCAAAAGGTCATGTATTACCTGCTTGTAGGCAATAGATGACCTTGAGATCTTCTTAGATATCATATAGATACAAAAGATACATATTCACGAATCCAACGAAACGGAAGGAGATCTTTTATGAAAGAAAAGTTAAAGAATTTCAAGATCAGCAAGAAACTGTTATTTGTCTTTTCCATTGTCATTACGCTTTTGGTCATCACAGCTGTGGGGGCTGTGACCGGTTTGCTGATGGTCGGCAGTGAAATCCAATCTTTTTATGACACCCCATACCAGAATGTGCAAAAGGCTCTGGAAATACGAGTTGGTGTACAGCGCGTCATGAAAGGTGCCTTATTGGCATCAAGCACGGAAGATATGAATACCACCACAAGTAGCATCAATGAAATCCATGAATGGGAAGAACAGATTCAAGATGATATTGCATACTTACAGGAACATTCGACTGCCACTGATCTTTTGAACGAAATCAACTCTTTGTTCTCAAAAGCGATACCTATTAGAGAAAAATTCACAGAACAACTTCAGATCAATACAGCAGAGAGTAACGATTTGGCACAAGACATCATAAACCTAGAGTTTGTACCAATGGTTGACGATATTGTTGATGTTGTGAATGAATTGGGAGATTTCGCACAGACCAATGCAGCTGATAATCTTGCAGATGCCAATCAAATCGAACTTACGGTTACTTGGATCGTGGTAGCAATCGTAACCCTCAGTATCTTGTTAACGGTCTACTTTGCCGTAACGATTACCAAATTGCTCACTGCACCGATATATGAAATGGCAAAAGCGACGAATGATTTGGCCAAAGGTAGTTTGGATGTACATATCGGCTACGTGTCCAAAGACGAATTGGGCGATTTGGCGGGTAGTTTCAGTAAAGTAGTGAATATGTTTAAGAAGATTATTCCGGATGTGAACTATTGCTTAGGAACCATGGCGGCGGGAGATTTCACCGTTCATACCAAAGCCGAGGAGAGCTATGTCGGAGATTTTGAACCGATACTCCTTGCTATG
>JAISHZ010000045.1 GCA_031262285.1 Lachnospiraceae bacterium
GGGAGTTTTGGGTGTTATACGTTCTGTGGAGATGAGACCAAGGGAAAATGAGCGCTTGCTTGTGCGCGCATTTTCCCTGCCCGGGCTCATCGGAACGCCCAGAGAGTCTAACACCCAAAACTGTCCCCTACTCTGTTCGGTTCGTCCGGGATACACTGCCCTTAAACGTAAATCGGCAAACACGCGAATAGTAACCGACCCGTAAAGGTTCCTCATTCCAAATAAAGGAGAAAAATATGACGGAAAAAGAACAAATTTGGCAGGAAGAATGGAATCATTTTCAGTACTGCATTCGCATCATAGCTGAAAACATTGATAAGTATGAGGTGGAATATGAAAGCTGGCATAAGCAAGTTCAAGAATTGTATCGTTCGTTAAGTGGCGGAAATATCGAATTGTATGCTAGGTTGATGACAGCTATCAATTTACAAGAACAGGCAGCAACCGGTTTGCGCAAGAATAAAGCCGCTTTGCGAAAGCCGTTTTTTGGACGAATTGATTATCGAGATCTGGAACTGAACAAGATGGAGTGCAATTATATCGGTAAGAATGGAGTCTTTCTCAACAAAACAGACGTTTTAATCGTTGATTGGCGCGCACCCATTAGTAGTGTGTATTATGAGAATGAACTGGGGCAAGGGACATATGCTTTGCCGGAACAGACACCTATACCCATTGATTTGTTGAAAAAGAGAACCTATGATGTCGAGGAAGGAACGCTCGTCGGGTATTATGACAGTGATATCGCTGCCAATGATACGCTCTTGGTGAAGTATCTATCCGCTCACAAGGATGCTGTTTTGGGAGAAATCATAGCCACGATTCAAAAGGAGCAAAATGCGATTATCCGAGAAACTCCTTTTGCCAATCTGATCGTGCAGGGGGTAGCCGGAAGCGGTAAAACCACTGTGGCGATGCATCGCATTTCTTACTTGCTCTATAATTATAAGGAAAGATTTGAACCCAACGAATACTGTATCGTAGGTAGCAATGATGTATTGTTGCGTTACATAACCAGCGGTCTTCCTGAGTTAGATGCCGATCACATCCGACATCTTCGAATGGATCAGCTTTTCATCCGGCTATGTGAGAAGGACTGGACATCAAGATACAGCGTTGTGGAGACAGATGCCAGCGCTACGGTAAGGTGTCGGTTGCGTTTCATAAAGGATCTAGAACTAGAAGCCCGATTATTGCGGAAACAAACGGTGCAATTAGAATCTTTGGTGGATCCGTTCTTGGGTACTATTTTGTCTGAATCGAGCAATCGTGCTTTGTACCAAGAGCATCCGACTTTCAGCATTGCCAAACAGTTGTCCGTTTTAGACGAGCGAGCGAAAACACGGATACAGTTTTTGGTTGGAGCGGATGAAAAAGAGAAACTTCCCGCTTACCGCAAAACCTACCGCGGGCATTATAAGAATATGCGGCCTAAGGGAACGATTGTTGACCTGTATGAACGTTTCTTACTTCAATGGGGTGAGCGAGAAGATTATGATATGCAAGATCATATCAAACGTGTCAAAAAGAAACAATTTGATGTATATGATATTGCTGCTCTGGCCTTGCTTCATTATCGAATCAACCAGATGAAAGCCAATCAAGAGTTTAGTCTTCTCTTTCTGGACGAAGCTCAAGATTTTGGCGTGGGGATTTACTATGTATTGAAAACTATTTTACCGGATGCTTACTTTACGATGATGGGAGATGTGTCTCAGAACATCAATTATGAGACGGGTATGAATGATTGGCATCAGCTGCGGCAGCTTTTCCTCACTTCTGCCAAAGATCAATTTCTTTTGTTGGAAAAGAGTTATCGCAATACGATAGAGATATCCCAATATGCCGGGCAGTTTCTGGAGAAGGCTTCCGGTGGGCGTTACAAGATCAATCCCGTGATCCGTCACGGCAAGGAGGTATCGGAAGAAATCCTGCCGGATAGCGTGACCATGGTAAAACGTGCACAGGATATTCTATTGTCTTGCAAAGCGCAGGAATTTCTCACCATGGCTATCATCTGTATGGATGATCAAGAAGCCGAAAAAGTACAAAGTATCCTGCTTCCGAACATGACGCAAGAATCGGACGGTGTTGATCAAAGTTTGAGAGACACTTTACAAATCCTGCCTATACGATTGGTGAAAGGATTGGAATTTGACGCTGTCATCTTGTGGAATCCAGACTTGAAATCCGCTGATGCAAACTCGGGGGCAGCTAAACTTTTATATGTAGCCGCCACCCGTGCGCTGCATGAATTGTATGTTTTAAGAGAGCATTTTTAGCTAGTGAAACAGTAATTATTGGTTTAGATATCAAAACCCGATACCTACGAGTTGCTTCGCGCTCATGCAACTATAAAAACATGACCTTTCTATACTTGTATCAATATTACTAACAATTGTTTACGTAAGCACAGTATTATCACGCACAACAATGGTCTTTATCGTATCGCAAAACCGTATGCCATTAAGACATTTGCTTCACCTTATCCAGAATCAATTGAATTTTAGGACGAACGATTTCCATAACTTTATTTGCATCCTTAAGAGCTATATGCATATCTTCTTCATATAGCTCTGCATGATAAGGATATCTTATCTGAACCGCATACGGCATCAAGCGAGAACAGGAGTCAAAAAGTTGATCAAACTCCTTATCCTTCTCCATACATAACCTGCACAGTTTCATGAGATCATGACTTTTGGGTATTTCTTTCACTGTGGCAGCGAGAAAACCTTTCAACATTTTTTCGGTGGATTGCTCACACAGATAACAGATTACTTCCAACTTATACGGATGTAATCCCAATAGATATTTTGCTGATTCTAGATCACCTTCAGCCAGTTTGAACCATTGATTGATTTCGTTCATATATTTTTACGCCTCTCTCAAATACAGTCTTCTCTAATGTCATTGTTTTACATTTTTCGAAAAATCGTTTGGACTCTTCCGCAAGAATATCTACAGAACGGATATCCATTCTGGCGATTGCCATATTCATTTTTTGTATAGCTTTTAAAGAACGCTCTGCTCCGTCCGCCAGTAGAACATATATGTCAAAGTCACTATCTTTTGTAGGAGTTCCATATGCAAACGAACCGAACAGATAGATTTTCTCTATGTCAACAACATTGAGAATCGCACGGATAATCTGATCCAATTCTTTTTTATCCACTTCTTTCATAAATTTCTTCCTTTTCGTTACTGAACATTTGGTTCCATGATCGTATGCCAATATAGTATTTCCATAACGCTTGTTCTAAATTACATCATTCTGCTTTGTGTCGTTATTACTCGATCGGATTATATATAATGGTTTAGGTGTCAAAAGTCTGATACCCACGGGGTATTTCGCGCTTCGCGTTCACGAAGCAAGAAAATTTTATGAATTGTGGGCTTAGGGTAACAAAAGTTTTGTGGTCTGTTAAATAAAACTATTGACATCAAAACTATTAACATCAAAACATGGACATTAAAACATGGACATCGCATGCATAGTATACCATAGTATCATGATCCCTTCAGTATTCCGTGTTTTTACTCGCTACCCCACTTGAACCTGCTTTTCGAAGAGCATATCATAATATTTGTTCCTGCCGCGTAGTTGTTCATGGGTATCAACCGCTACGATTTCTCCATGATCCATGACGATCACGCGGTCACAACCCAAAATGGTGGATAACCTATGGGCGATTGTAATAATCGTTTTTCCTTTCGATAATTCGCTGATTGCGCCTACGATCGCCTTTTCGTTTTCGCTATCAAGGGAGCTTGTTGCCTCGTCTAGGATAATCATGTCCGGGTTCTGTAAGAGTGTACGCGCGATAGATAGTCTTTGTTTTTGTCCGCCGGAAAGTTTGATCCCTCGCTCTCCTATGATGGTATCGAACCCATCCGGTTGGCCAAGAATAAAATCTAAGATGTTGGC
>JAISHZ010000048.1 GCA_031262285.1 Lachnospiraceae bacterium
CCGCACTTACAAAGTCGTATATTGCCAATTACTGCGTATCGATGTAAATTTCCGGAGCACTGTCCCGGCAAAGGAGCAATTTTTGATACTTTTCATGCGATCGTACACCAAAATGACTGGACTACGACTTGTCCTTATTGTAAAGGAGAAGCGTTGCGAGCCGAGCAATGTTCGGTACCGGTAGATGTCTCGTTGATTACGAAAAGTGCAAACAGTTCTTATCGCGGCGTATTTCATGATGAATCTCATTATCGGATGAATGCCATCGTCGCGGGGACGACATTTGTCGGAACGATTCGCGGGGAGGTGGCACCGCAGGAGTTGCAAATGGTATTGTCAGACGGTCTATGGGTAGGAGGGAAAATCACATCCGGGTTTGGCAAAGTGACTGCGCAAATACGAAATGAGATGATCATTGAAAAAGAATCAAGGGAGGATTTCCGTACAAGGTGCGATTATTTCGCGGATTGTTTTGGAATAGAACGGCGTTTTATCGTGATGACGCTACACAGCGATGCGATTTTATCACCACAAGTAACCTATATGGAAAGTAATGAACGATATTTGGAAAATTTAGAAAAAGCGTTGTTTCCGCTTACCATGTTTCCGGAAGGGGAAATACGACTGGTAAAAGCAATCGCGGAGTATGAATACAGGAGAGGATATGATACCTCCAAAGGGGTGAACGCGCAAAAGCCGATCCGATTGGTGATGAAGGCGGGTGCGGTGCTGATGATCGAGGTATTACAAGACTCCGTCGAATGTATAGAGGCGTTGGCTAGAGTCGCCGAATGGGGAGTAGGGCAGGAGAGTGAAAACGGATACGGCAAAATCGTGATTGCGGATCCATTTCACATACAGAAAGGGGAGTTAAAATGAACCGACGACAAAGCAAATTGGCAGAACAAAAACCATATATCGTACGCCAAGCGAATGAATTTGGTAAATTGATACCCACCAAACGTGACGGGAAACGACAATTTCGCAATTTGGTCTCCGTCGCAGCTACAGTAGATTGCGTGGAGGAATTACGACTTTTTATCCTCTACAAAGCACACAAAGAAGGCACCAGATCCTATTGGGAAACGGTGAATACATCCAAAGAAGCGCAAAGATTGATTCAAAAATTCACCTATGGTAAAACGAACGTAAGCTTGGCGGAGGTGCTAAGTGACAAGCTTTTGCACTTAAAAAGTATCGCAGACCGCATCGAACAAGATTCCCAAGAAGTGTATCTGGAAGTCGTACGGCTCTTTTTGGGCTACTTATATTGGAATGTATGTATCTTGACAGATGAGCAAAGGGGGAACGCATAAGATGTTTCATCAGTTTGTGAACCGGTATGAAATAAGTGGAGAATTAATCGCCATGACACCTCTACATATCGGCGCGGAACCGGATCACTTTATACCACTGGCACCGCAAAACCCGGTGCAAAGAGACGCGAGAGGATTGCCCTATATTCCGGGTTCTTCGCTGAAAGGCATCTTTCGTGGATTTTATGAAAGTCTCCAACAAGACGAAGCGATCTATTGTGACCGGGGACAAGAATGTGTACGCAGATTCCATGTCGAGAGCAAAGAAGAACGCTTACAACTCATCAAACGTTTGGTGGCGAAAGAAAAACCGATGGATGTCGCGATGCGTGATTCCAAAATGCTGAACAAATACGACAATCTTTTGGCACAATATATTGAGTCCCATTTCTGTAAACCTTGTCTATTGTTCGGTTCATCGGTAATGGCAGGAAAACTCAAATTTGCGGATGCGATGGCAGCGGATCCTGTCATCTATACGCAAATGCGTGTGGCAAACACGATAGATCGAGATACCAAAACAGTAGCAGGATCGGGGACATACGAAGTGGAAACAATCGCTGCCGGATCGCGATTCTGGTTTCATCTGTTGGGAGAGAATCTTTCCAAAGATGAAATACAGGATGTGAAGATGCTGCTGAGTGTCTTCGCGGAAGGTGGCATACGCGTAGGAGGCAAAGTGCGCGCGGGACTGGGTCAAGTGGAATTGCGCCATGTTGAGATTTTTAAAACCACACTGGCAAATCGACGATTGGAACAAGAAAAAATACCCTTTGATTCATGGAGATCCTATACAGAAAAGGAGGATGGGGATGTTTCGGCGATTAAAAAATGAAACACGCATTACCTTTGCGTTACACACGGTTACTCCGCTCTTGATATGCGCTGGAGAGAATGGTCAAATCAACTCCGCTCTCCCCAACCAGCAATTTGTCCGTAGTTACAAAGACGGCGAACCAACGGTATATCTACCGGGCAGCAGTCTCAAAGGCACCTTTCGCACCAGATATGAACAGTTGGGAGTCATGTTGGGGAAGCAGGTTTGCACCAATCCTACCGTCTGTGGGGGAAAAGCAAAGATTCCAATGTCTCAGGGTGATAAGGGAACCTCTCTATATCAAAACAGTTGTTTTGCGTGTAGGCTCTTTGGCAGCAAAGCGCTCAGCGCACGCATTTCCTTTGCGGACGCTTATCCGGTAGAAGGATCTAAGGTTCATATGGGGATTCACAACGGAATCGCCATCGATCGCATTACAGGTGGTCTAAAGCCGGGAGCTCTTTACGAATATGAGAGGGTGGAAAGCGCACAGTTTCTTGTCAGTTGCAAACTTACCAACTATGCTTTGTATCAACTGAGATTGATATTGTGGATCTTAGAAGACATCAACGAAGGCTTTGTAAGCTTTGGGATGGGAGCGTCACGTGGGAATGGGATCATGAGCGTATCCAATGTGAAAGCAGACTTTCGAGTATATGGAAGAACTGCGCCCAAAATGTTTCAAGGTTATGAAAAATTAGACAAAGGAGTCCAGCCGATACCTTGGGAAGCGGATCTGTTTTCTTATTGTTATCATGCGGAAGGGCTCTCGACGATTTTGAAGCAAATGGATATCGAGTCCAAAGGAGAACTGCACCGCTATATTAGGCGTGAGCAGTGGAGAAACGCCGATCAGTAAAGGTTTGTCGGGTACGAAGAAAGGGAACCAAAATGGAGCGAAAAGGGTCGTCGAACAGAGCGCAACTGTTCACACAATACAAAAACAAACCATACGAGTTTGTACAATTGACCAAAGTCAGACGAGTGGAACCAATCGACCGAGTACAACTCTTGACACTTACGGAAACCTTGGTATTACAGATAAAAATCAAAGTACTCACGCCGCTCCATTTTGGATCCGGACGGCTCATCCTACAACACACCGGATTTGTCGAATCCTTACCTCGTATCAACGAACAAATTCGTCTTCCGGGTTCCGCTTTTAAGGGAATGCTTCGCAATGTCGTGGAAACCATTTCAAACAGCTGTGTCACCGCTTATCCGATGGTGAAAAACAACCCACATCCCGCGCTTCCCGTAGAAAGTACCACTTGCGACCCAGCGAAGGTTTGCCTTGCATGTTCTCTGTTCGGAACAGCGGGTAGACGAGGGAAACTCGCCTTTACCGATTTTGCTCTGTGTGGAGAGCCGCTGACAAAATACTATGAAATACCGACATTGTATCCGCCATTTACCGATTATGCTTTATCGGAGGGGTTGGGTAATGAACGGCTTTACTTCGGAAAGCTAAATGGTTTGGGCGGTCTGGAAGTTGCAAAGTTAACCAAACCCGAATTTTGGGCACGGAAGAAAAAAGAAATCGCTGAAAAAGAAGCCAATCTGACAAAGCAAAATAATCAAGAACACACAAATCAACCGCAGTGTGGAACCTTTTATGGCAGGAAGTTTTATAAACATTCCATTGAAAAATGGAGAGAAAATATCAAAATCAATGCAGAAACAAGTGTAAATCAAGTTTCTTATGAATGTCTTGATATCGGTAGTGT
>JAISHZ010000060.1 GCA_031262285.1 Lachnospiraceae bacterium
AAGGGTATTTACGGTGAGAGAGCGTCCGGGTGCCTAGAGATCCATAAGACATTACCGGAAATACGAGCGGTGTTTGATCCTGCAAATTTTGTGCAAGCGGAGCAGGATACATTGGAAGCATGGGAAATGTTATCACCATACGTAGAGTATATGCACATAAAAGATGCGAAAGAGGGCGGTGAGGTAGTACCGGCAGGGCATGGAATCGGGTATGTAGAAGAACTTTTGCGTAAATTCTTGGTATTCGGCGGTGGAGTATTAACATTGGAACCGCATCTGGCAGTATTTGAAGGACTGAATCAACTGGAAGGCGAAGCAAAGTCCAAAATCGGTTCCAATGTGTATCCGTCCAAGAGAGCGGCATTTGACGCTGCATCCGATGCGCTCAAGACGATACTTGATAGAATATAGGCGCTATCATACTACAGAAAGTGTTATGAGAGTCATCCTACTCATGCTGCATATGAATAGCGATTAACGGCTAACGCAAGTTACGGAAGAACCAGTTCATGAAATGGACGCTGCATAACAATCAATTGGAACACTTCATACAGAATGGAGATAGAGGAGATATGAGCAAACTAAGATTGGGCATCATCGGAATCGGCAATATGGGGAGTGGACATTGTAAAAGTATTATCGAGGGGAAGTGTCCTGAAATTGAACTAAGCGCAGTATGCGACATCAACCCGGTCAGATTGGACTGGGTGAAGGAGATCGCTCCATCCGCAATCTGTTATGACGACGCGATCAAAATGATGGACAGCGGCTTAATTGATGCGGTTCTCATCGCAGTACCGCATTATGAGCATGTACCGCTGGCAATACAGGCGTTTGAACATGGGTTGCACGTGCTGTGCGAAAAGCCGGCAGGGGTGTATACCAAGCAAGTACGCGACATGAACAAGGCAGCGGATGCCTCTGGGAAGGTGTTCGGATTAATGTACAACCAACGTACCGACCACATTTATCGTAAGATGCATGAAATCGTGCAGAGCGGAGAACTCGGTGCGATCCGACGGACCAATTGGATTATCACTGATTGGTACCGTCCGCAGGCATATTACAATTCCGGTGGATGGCGTGCTACTTGGAGCGGCGAGGGTGGCGGCGTACTGTTAAATCAATCTCCGCACCAATTGGATTTGTGGCAATGGATTTGTGGATTACCGGTAACAGTGCGAGCGGAAATGTCTTTTGGAAAATGGCATGATATCGAGGTGGAAGACGATGTGACGGCTTTCGTTACATATGAAAACGGCGCGACAGGTACGATTATCACGACAACAGGAGATTTTCCCGGAAGTAATCGCTTTGAGATCACACTTGACGGCGGGAAATTGCTCGCTGAGAACGGAAAGCTTACGATGTGGCGTTTATCGAAGACCATCACGGAGTTTGATAAGAGCAACGATATCGCGTTTGGGCATCCGGACGTTGAAACGATAGCTGTTCAAACGGATGGGAAAAGTGAGCAACACATAGGGGTGATGAATGCTTTCGCAGGAGCCATCTTGCATGGTACACCGTTGATCGCCGATGGGAGAGATGGGATCAATGGACTGATGCTATCAAACGCGATGCACTTATCGGCATGGCAGGATAAAGTAGTGAAGCTCCCACTTTGTGCTGAGGATGAAGAAGCGTTTTATGAGGAACTGATGAAACGCTCAGCAACCGTTATGGGGTAAAGCTATGACGAGAATAGTCATTTGTGACGATGATAGCGACGATTTAGAGGAACTATCTCAAATCATTGAAAAATATTATGACAACGCTCATCAGAATGCACTTAGTACCTCTTATTCTGTTTTGAAATTTATGGATCCCCAAAAAGTACTTGAGTATGTTGAGGATGGGAATCAAATTGATATCGCGATTTTGGACGTGATTATGCCCAAGATGAACGGTATGGAACTGGCATCCGGTATGCGGGAATTGGGATTCGGAGGTACCTTAGTCTTTTTGACATCCTCGAATGATTTTGCGATGCAAAGTTACGCAGTCAAAGCCTTTTCCTATATTTTGAAACCTGCTCATAAAGAAGCTGTATGCGACCTTCTAACGACGATTGAAAAAACAAGGCAGACCAATGACCGTTATGGATTTCCCTTAATACGCAGGAGTGCAGTGCGATTTGTGTTGTATACAGAGCTGATGTATATCGAGGCTATGAACCATCAATTGCTTTTTCATTTGACAGATGGGGAAATCATCAATATATACGCGACGCTAAAAGAATATTCCGAAATGTTGCTTAGTCAACCACAGATGTGTAAACCTCAAAAAAGTTTTATCATCAATCTTGATTATGTGCGTTCCTTTGAAAATAGCGCCATCATTATGAGAGATAGGACAAGAATATCCTTACCAAAGGATTACGAAGCAATCAAAGAAAAGTGGTTGGAGCGAATGTTCGGACGCAGAAACCGGTGATAGGAGATATGCAGAAAGGTTCATCTTGAAGTATGAGAGAAATCACGATGTCGGTTTTTCCTGTCTTTGTAGTGTTTACTAATTTTTTCGTGATTATCTTGTCTTTACCGCGCAGAAAATCACTTAGGTTTACATTTCTTGTGATGGGGGCAGTGGTTACTGCAAATATGGTGGCTGACATTCTCATTGCTAGATTTGAATGGAATGACCCTACGAAAATATTCCGCGCGTGGCTATACTTTCCATTCATCATTTATTTATTTCAGGGATTATTTTTTCAAAAGGCATTTGCATACTTTGCGCCTATGACATTTGCTGCTACTTTGGTATTGCCGTTAGAAATATTGTCACGGTTGCTCCAACCACTTGGCGAATTTTGGTATTGGCTTGCGATGCTACTTTTTCCGACCGCTGTGCTTGTTATCTATATCCTTATCGTACGGCGTTTCGGGCGCGTACTCATAGAGCGGTTATTCTCCTATGGGAGCGAAAAGGAGTGGTCGATTTATGCATTGTCTTCCATGATTTGTTACATTGTTTTGTCGTCCATCTACCCCAATCTGGCCGCGTATACGCTCATCGTGCTTTTGTTGCTTTTTTTCATTGCGTGGTTTTTATTTATTCTTTGTTTCGCTATAATTAATACACACGAAAAAACCAGACAAAAATATGAAGC
>JAISHZ010000097.1 GCA_031262285.1 Lachnospiraceae bacterium
TCCTGCGGGTAACAATTATCTGGTTGAATTGTTGGAGTCGGAAGGAGCAGAAGCGGTTGTTCCGGATTTGATCGATTTTATGTTGTATTGTTTTTATAACCAAATTTATAAAGCGGAACACTTGGGCATTCGCAAACGCAGTGCCAGAATCGCTTCGCTTGGCATATGGGCGACAGAACATCTGTTGCGCGGAGCAGCGGTAAAAGCATTTCGGAAGAGTCACCATTTCACAGCGCCATCTTCTATTCGTAAGACAGTAGAGTTGGCAAAGCCTATCGTATCGATCGGGAATCAAACGGGTGAGGGATGGTTCTTGACAGGCGAAATGGTAGAATTGATCCATGAAGGCGTTCCCAATATTGTCTGTGCGCAACCGTTTGGATGTTTACCCAATCATGTGGTCGGAAAGGGCGTAATCAAAGCGCTCAGAAAGCAGTATCCACAGTCCAATGTGGTAGCGATTGACTATGACCCGGGTGCGAGCGAAGTCAATCAATTAAATCGTATCAAACTCATGCTTTCTTCAGCGGTGAAGAATCTAAAAAGTTCTGTCAAATAAAGAGAGGAATCGAAGGAGGTAAGGCAATTAATCAAGTGCAACAAGGATTGAAATACTGTGCTTACTTGAGAAAAAGCCGAGCTGACCGTGACGCTGAGATGCGGGGAGAAGAGGAAACTCTTTCAAGGCATAAACGCATATTAGAGGAATTTGCAGCTTCCCATCAAATGTTGATTTCACGATTCTATGCAGAAGTGGTATCGGGGGAAACGATAAGAGATCGACCGGTGGTCAGAGAGCTCCTACGTGATGTGGAGTCCGGTCAATGGAATGGCGTATTGGTGGTTGAGGTGGAGCGTCTGGCGAGAGGCAATACCAAAGACCAAGGGGTAGTGGCGGAGGCGTTTCAATATTCCGGTACGAAAATCATCACGCCTTTTAAAAGTTATGATCCCAACAATGAATTTGACGAGGAATACTTTGAATTTGGGTTATTCATGTCCCGCCGTGAATACAAGACGATCAATCGCCGTCTGCAAAGAGGACGAGTCGCTTCTGTGCAGGAAGGGAATTTTGTAACATCCTGCGCGCCATATGGCTATCGTAGAGTAAAAAATACAGATAAAAAGGGTTATACACTTGCGATCATGGCACAAGAAGCAACCGTGGTCAACCATATGTTTGAGTGGTATGGGATCGGTCGTGTACAAGAAGACGGTAGCATGAAGCGTTTGGGGACGACGGCTATCGCCACATTGCTTGATCTGATGGGAGTAGTGCCACCCATCGCGAAACATTGGTCGCCTTCTTCTATCCGAGATATTTTGAAAAACGAGGTTTATCTTGGAAATGTCAAATTGGGGAAACGAAAGATTGTCAAAACATCCCATGATGGCGTAATTACCGTAACCAGAAAGAATCAACAAGAGTATTTGGTAGCCAAAGGAAAGCATGAAGCAATTGTTTCAACCCAATTGTTTGAAAAAGTCCAAGAACTTCTAAGTGAAAATCGCAAAAATACTTTCCCAAACGATTCAACCATCCAAAATCCACTTTCCGGACTTCTGTATTGCCAAAAATGTGGCAATCTGATGACAAGACAAGGAGCCAATGCGCACATGAAGTACGCGACGCTCCGATGTCCGAAAAAATGCGGAAATGTGTCCGCGCCGTTGTATCTTGTAGAGGAAGAAGTCGTACACTTCCTCCATGCATGGACAGCGGCGTATGTACCATATGCGCAATCTGATATGGATTCCCCACTTATGATCAAATTAAAAACAGAAAAGCAAGTGCTAGAGCAGCTTGTACAAGAAAAAAATAAAATGACCGCTCAATACGAGCGTGCTTGTGATTTAGTGGAGCAAGGAATCTATCAAATCTCTGAATTTATGCATCGGCAAACAATCTTATCTGCCAAGAGTAGCACATTGCAAATGAATATAGAAGCGATACAAAAGAAGATAACCAATCTGGAGCGTTTTGAAGCAAGCGAAAAAGAAGAATTACCCAAGGCGGGGACATTGCTGAGTCACTATGCATACAACACCCCTCAAGAAAAGAATGCATTATTACGTGAACTGATAGAAAAGATCGAATATCGCAAAGACATACCCAATACAAAAGGAAAAGGGCACCTGGCGGATTTCTCATTAGCCATTTATCCCAAAATACCGGCTGCAACCGATCCCCTATGACAATAACGGTCATAAGTATATCCCCACTCATAGGTCATCAAGAGTACAGAATCAGCAGCCGCACCAAGTGCCGGATAATCCTTCCCCACATAGACAGCTCCCTGCTGATCAGCGGAAGTCTTAGGTGCCAATGCTACCGAGGTTTCATATCCTAATGGACGCATCGTTGAAGCAACACGCTGTACAAATGCCGTGAATGCATCTTTATCCTCCGCCAGAATAAATTCAAAATCGATATTGACCCCTTGATACCCTTTGCTCACCATTTCTTCCTGCAGCTGTGTGAGGAGACGAACGATGGAATCCTCCTGATTCACCAACTCCTTAATCAACAAATTGTTGAAATTGCCCTTTTCATCTAGCGGCGTCAACGTGAGAATCGGTTTGACGTTTTGTGCGAGCGCCTTTTGTATCATTTTTTGAGGATCAATCGTAGGAGCGATTAAAGTACCGTCTTGCATAAAACCATACGAAAAGATCAGCAAATCTGATAAAAAAGGGAGTGTTTGATCCAAAACCCAATCACTGATAAACGGATACGCGTATCCGCCAACGGAAATGGATTCGGATGGCGTACTTTGCTGTGTGGCGATATAAAGTGCCTGCCCAACCACCAAGGAATAAGGTGGTATCAATTGATTATCTTCGGTTATCATTCGTTCACTGACACCATAGTTTCTTGCGATACTACTAATCGTATCGCCTTGCGCTACAACATGGATTTGCATATAGATTCCTTTCTATGCGGTAGATTGCTAAGAGTTCAGTTATTGTTACTTTTTTATGCGATCGTTGAGTTTACGTGTCAAAGACAATGTATCCCGGACGAACCGCACAGAGCTGGGGGCGTTTGCGTGTTAGGCTCTCTAAACGTTCCGATGAGCCCATAGCAGAGAAAATGAGCGCACAAGCAAGCACTCATTTTCTCTTGGTCTCATCTCCACAGA
>JAISHZ010000177.1 GCA_031262285.1 Lachnospiraceae bacterium
TCTTCGTAATACATTCCACATTCGTAGAACACCAATCCAAGGGGTCTATTGTCCAAAGCACCGGAAACATATTTAAATCATCCTCAAGACTTTTGTCCCAAGTTCCGTACGGAGGGCGCAGATACTGCGGAACCGTACCGATAATCTCTTCGATCAATTCATTCGTAGCCGATATCTCATCCATAAATTCATCATGGTTGGTAGAAGTTAACCCCAAGTGGCTGTAGGTATGATTTCCTACAAGGTGTCCATCTTCACTCATTCGTTCTACCAGTTCCGGATACAACTCGACATTTTGCCCCATTAAAAAGAAGGTGGCTTTGGCTCCGCTTTTTTCTAAGCCATCCAATAGTTGTTTGGTATAAACAGGATGAGGTCCATCGTCAAAAGTAATCGCCACTTTTTTCAGTTCCTCTACATCGTCGGAATTTTGGACCTCTTGAGAGTAAGCGACTCCCGGTGTTGGAACGGATTCGGGTTTCATGAAGGATTCTTGATCGTTTTGTGAGGGTTCGGTTTGAATAGATGGATTGCTATCTGCGAGGGATATCGTACTTTCGCTACTTGGTATGAATGAATGAGATGTTTGATTCACGGTATTTTGTGAATCGCTCGGCGTGGTAGTGGGCTTCCTACATCCTTGAAGGAATAAGAGAGTAACGATACAGATATAGCATAGAGGAAGCGGAGCGAAAAGTCTCGATTTATGTAGTGTTCCTGTCGTTACCGGTGCGAATGCTTTTTGTTTCTTCATCAATCCTTTCACCTCGTATGGGATAAGATGGGAGCTTAGCTTGTTACGATTCATAAATTGTTTTATAGGAAGCAAGAGCGGGTTCCTATCATCGATGGACGGCGCAAAAGAGGCGCCTTTTATGCGCAGTCGAAATAGTACAGAAGGTACAATTATACAAGGTTGAACAGCATTGAAGGGAATAGTAACTCGTATTAGTATCCTATGCTTATTTGTAGTCGGTTATGAAGGGTTCGTTGATAAGATACTACTTCAAGTTTCTATAAGGGAATGAAAGCTAAGAAGATGGAAAATTGAGGTGTGAAAGATAGGTTTGCTCGAATTCAGGGAATTCTGCCAAAGGTAGGGTCGAAATGCGATTAGAAAGGTGTTGATAGGATCGCATCATATCTTGAACGCCTAGCAGTTGTCGCCTTCTCCCGAAGAGATAGCCGCCTGCCAACGCGGTATTGCCCATAGCAGTCGCTTTGCGCGCTAATGTGGCAGACAGCATCCCGATGCCGACAGCAGAGGACGGCTGGAGATGATAGCCGAATCCGCCTGCCAACACTACGTGTTCAACTTGATCTTCCGGTATAGAACCAACTGTATGGAACAGAAGATCTAACCCCGCACGCACGGCTGCTTTGGAAAGTTGCAAAGAACGAATCTCTTTTTGAGTTATCGTTGCGCCGCCGACTTGAATGCCCATGTGGAACCAAGGATCTGCCAGCGCACCGGTAGGGTCGATCAGTTTTTTGAGCAAAAGTTGCGCGATCAACTCTGTCTTTTGTGTTCCCCACAGATCGGTGGTATCAAAAGCGGATCCGGCTGCGACGGAGACAGCCCATAGTTTGTTTTGATTCCCTAGTACCATTTCCCCATTGGTACCAAGATCAATCAACAAAGACCATTCTTTTTGGCGCTCCATATTTGTTGCCAGGATCCCCGCGTAAATATCTCCGCCGATAAATGCAGAAAAACCGGGCATGACGACACCGTTAATGCTTTCGGATTGAAATCGTATCTCCCCTTGTAACAGTTCTTCTTGCATTCTTGCACACAGATAGGGACTTTGCCCCAATTCTTTTACGTCCCATCCCATCAATAGATAAGTCATTACGGTGTTTGCGGCAATTACAAGAGAAATGGACTGCGTTGTAATCTGCGCGAAACGTTGCATCGCTTGGAGGATGAGAACGGTTATCATTTTTTTCATGATACCGGCAGCGTTCGGATTTTGCGCTGCCAAAATACGTGACATGACATCGCCGCCATACGATACTTGTGGGTTGAGGCTCGTGGTGTGATCCACCATACGACCGAAGTTGTCATATAGGACAAAAGCCAAAGTGGTAGTGCCGATATCAGCGACTGCAAGGTAATTGGCATATCTCGCGCCGGTGGGCTGCTGTTGGATCAAAGAGATAGCAGAATGAAACAGACGATCCGGTTTGGCAGAACCTTTTTGGCACTTACCACAATTGATACAAATAGCACATTGCTTTTGCGGTAAATTTTGAGAATCGTTGCTCTTTTGCTCGATCATGATCCCTCTTTACTTCGACATATCCCAATCGACTACGTCTGCTTGATCTTTATCGCTGTACTCTGCCGGAACTGTCGCCACCGACGAGTGTCTCTACCTCTTTACGGGTCACCAGATTAAAATCACCCGGAATCGTATGTTTGAGGGCGGAAGCGGCGACTGCAAATTCCAAAGCTTCTTTTTCGGTCTTGTGATCCAATAAGCCACAAATCACGCCTGCCGCAAATGCATCTCCACCGCCGACACGATCAACTATGGGATGAATCTGATATTCTTTCGAATGGTAAAATTCTTGGCGCTCACGCGAATAGATACAAGCTGACCAGCCATTGTCTGATGCGGATCGACTGACGCGCAAGGATGACACGCAGTAAGCAAAGTGAAATTTGTCAGTCATTTGTTCAAAAATCGATCGATACCCAGCCAACTCCAACTCTCCGCCGGTTACATCCGTCCGACCGGGTTTGAAACCAAGGACGAGCTGCGCATCTTCCTCGTTGCCGATGCAAACATCGACATATTGCATCAGATCGGTCATGACCTTCTGCGCTTTTTCGGAGGACCAAAGCTTTTTGCGAAAGTTGAGATCCACGGATACTGTGACACCCTTTGCTTTTGCTGCGATGAGAGCCTGCTTGGTCAATTCTGCCGCAGAATCAGAGATAGCCGGGGTAATTCCCGTGAAATGAAACCAATCCGCACCTTCAAATATTGCGTCAAAATCAAAGTCGGCAGCTGTGGCAGTGGAAATCGAGGAATGTGCACGATCATAAATCACTTTTGATGGACGCATGGAAGAACCCGATTCCAGAAAATAGATTCCCAATCGTTCGCCGCATCTTGCGATATGCTTTGTCCCTACGCCGTGTTTACGTAAAGCAGCGATCGCGCATTCGCCGATCTCTTGATCGGGTACGGCAGTCACGAACTCTGTTTCATGTCCATAATTGGCAAGCGACACTGCTACATTTGCTTCTCCGCCGCCATAACATACATCCAATTCATCTGCTTGAATCAATTTTTCATGACCGGGCGTAGACAACCGTAGCATGATTTCGCCCATTGTAATCACTTTTGCCATTGTTGCTCCTTCCTTCGTTTGGTTATTTTTGTACGATTTTAATCAAAAAGCCGCCAATATCTTCTTTTAAGAAAAGTGCGGTACCTTTGCCTGCTTGGTTATATTGCGTCGCTTGCTCATCGAAAGCTGCTTCCAACACAGTTTCAAGATAGAACTTTGCTCGTGAAAGATAATTGGTCGCGATGACGAACTCTCCTTTTATGGCGCTATCTGAGGTTTTCTTCATTTCAAAGGCGTTTCCGGCAAACACACTTTCGCCGTCTGCTGTAATCCCCAAACCAAACAGAGCGCCAAAGCGTTTCGCTGTGCTCTGTGCTTCTTGTTCGTCCGAGGTATAAAGCGCTACACGCAAGAGGGTAAAACCAAGCATCGTTTGAACGGCTTCTCTGGTGAGTTGTTCGATCTGATCCCATTTTCCAGCGTTGATCAGATCAGCCGGTACCATCCATGAGCCTCCGCAAGCGATTACTTTGTCATAATTTAGATAGGTAAGCAGATTTTTGACGTTGATACCTCCTGTGGGAAGGAATTTCATGGTTCCGTAGGGAGCAGCGAGAGCTTTAATCATCGCCAGACCGCCGGATTGCTCAGCGGGGAAAAATTTAACAGCGTCGAGTCCAAGCTCGATCGCGATTTCGATGTCGCTCGGTCCGCACACGCCGGGCGTGATCGGAATTCGTTTCTCGACACAGTATTTGACTGTTTTGGGATTGAGTCCCGGGCTTACGATGAACTGCGCGCCCGCACCGGATGCCGCGTCCACTTGTGCCGCATTGAGTACCGTTCCGGCGCCTACACACATATTGGGGAAATGTTCGGTCATAGCCTTGATCGCACCGGATGCCGCTTCTGTCCGAAACGTAACTTCCGCGCAGGGCAGTCCGCCCGCACACAATGCTTGAGCCAATGGAATCGCGTCTTCTACACGCTCGATTTTTACAACAGGCACGATACCGATCATGGATAGTCTTTCCAGTACTGCGTTCATAAGATCCTCCTTGTTTTGTAAATAAAAATCCCAATATCGGGTTACTTTCTCATACAATTGCCAATTACGAAAAGCGGTTAAATCAACTCTATTTCGACCTGCTGATACATAAAATCTTTAAGGAAATGACAGTGATTTTGTTTAGAACAATCAATCAAGCTATGAATCGTGCGACCTTGTGCATATTTGCTCCCGTCTGCGCGTAGGCGGCGCGCGTACCAATCAAGGAGTTTGAAAGTTCACTTACTTTCAAACTGCACGCCTGTGTAAGGCAACAGCTTATTCTTTCTGAATACGGTGGAAATGCTCAATAATCTTTTTTTCCGCACCATTCTCCGAAGGATGATAAAAGCGTACATCTATCAAAGCATCGGGTAAATATTGTTGCTTCACATAATGATCCGGAAAATCATGCGCGTACAGATATCCCGTACCACGTCCCAATTTGGCGGATCCTTTGTAGTGCGCATCCTGCAAATGCGCAGGAATAGGGAGACTACCGGTATCTGCGACTGCCTGCATAGCGGCAGAAATAGCGGTACAAGCCGCGTTACTTTTCGGTGCACAAGCCACAGTGATAGCTGCATGGGAAAGAATGATCTGAGCTTCCGGCATTCCCACTCGTTCCACCGCCAAAGACGCGCTGACAGCCACCTGCAGCGCCTGCGGGTCGGCACAACCGACATCTTCCGACGCACAGATCATGATGCGGCGTGCGATAAAAGTGACACTTTCTCCGGCGTAGAGCATTCGTGCCAAGTAATACACAGCGGCATCAGGATCAGAACCGCGCATACTTTTGATAAAAGCAGAAATCGTATCATAGTGATTGTCGCCGTCTTTGTCGTAGCGCACCGCACGTTTTTGAATACACTCCTGTGCGACATCCAAAGTAATATGAATCAAATCATCCGCTGAACGCTGCGTCGTCATCAACCCCAGTTCTATGGCATTGAGCGCGCGTCTGGCATCTCCACCCGCGATATCGGAGAGAAAAGCCAGTGCATCATCGTCAATGGTGCCTCGATAGACACCCATTCCACGCTCAACGTCAGTTACCGCGATTCTTAATAAAGAAGCGATATTTTCAGGAGAAAGAGGTTTTAATTCAAAGATATGCGATCTTGACAAAAGTGCGCCATTGACTTCAAAGTAAGGATTTTCCGTCGTTGCGCCAATCAAGATCAACGTGCCGTCTTCCACAAATGGCAGAAGGTAGTCTTGCTGCCCCTTGTGGAAACGGTGAATTTCATCGATAAAAAGAATCGTTTTTTGCCCAAACCCGCCACGCTGCTGCTTTGCACGCTCCACCACGGCTTCCATATCTTTCTTTCCGGCGGAAGTAGCATTGATTTGTTCAAAATGAGAGCTAGTCGTGTTGGCGATTACCTTGGCAAGTGTGGTTTTACCCGTTCCGGGTGGACCATAAAAAAGCAACGAGCTAAGCTTGTCCGCACGAATCGCACGGTAAAGCAAAGTATCTTTGCCGATCATATGCTCTTGCCCCACCACTTCATCCAAAGTGCGAGGACGCATTCTGGCAGCCAAAGGAGCTTCTTTTTCCATATCGGAGGTTCGCAGATAGTCAAACAAATCCATTTGAAACCTTTCTGCACGAGGTGATGCAAAGAAAATTTGTGATTATGTCTGAAAAAAGCCCCTTCTCACAGTCGGAAAAGGAGCAATCACTCAGAGAACGAATACTGCATTTTATGCAATCGGGGTAACAGGATTCGAACCTGCGACCTCCTGGTCCCAAACCAGGCGCTCTAGCCAAGCTGAGCCATACCCCGAAGAACTGCTTTTCATTATAGCCACAGTCGAATTCGCTGTCAAACTCTTTTTTTCGATTCAAAAAGATTCTTTTACTATTCGCACGTTCGTTGATCAATTCTTTTCGCTTATCAATACACAGAACAGCACAGAGTAGGGGACAGTTTTGGGTGTTATACGTTCTGTGGAGATGAGACCAAGTGAAAATGAGCGCTTGCTTGTGCGCTCATTTTTACTGCCATGGGCTCATCGGAACGCCTAGAGAGTCTAACACACAAAACTGTCCCCTACTCTGTACTGTTCGTCCGGGAAACAATGCCTTTAAATGTAGATCAGCGAATGCCTAAATTGTAACTTTTATTGCAAAAGAATGTTTATCCGTGTTACAAACAGCTTGCGCAGAACGAACATACGTGCTATCATTTTGACAAACACTTGTTCGTCGTTCGAATCGAAAGACATGAGGAGGCTTCATGCAGTACGTAACAACCCAAGAGTCGCAATCTCTTACGGACAAATTGGAGATTCTTACAGATGCCGCAAAATATGACGTGGCGTGCACCTCCAGTGGGGTGGAGCGCAAAGGGAACGGCAAGGATATGGGGAATGCCGTGAAAGGAGGGATATGTCATAGCTTTTCAAGTGATGGGAGATGTATATCGCTGCTCAAGATCCTCATGACCAATGAATGCATC
>JAISHZ010000122.1 GCA_031262285.1 Lachnospiraceae bacterium
CTTGTTATTGTCTCCTCTTACCTGTAGTGCGGTGGCAGCGGTGGGTAGCGGGTTGGCTGATTTGGCGGTGGGAGCGACACTCTATATGATTCCGACGATGATCATCAAAGGAGCGATGGGTTATGTGGTATGTCGATTGGCGAAAAGATATTTCATCGCTTGTCTCATAGGTGGGATGATCATGGTGAGCGGTTACTTTGTGGTTGAAATACCGATGTTTGGTATGCTGTACGCGGCAGCTTCGCTACCGTTTAACGCGATTCAATTTGTAGCCAATCTCATAGCGGCTATCATGCTCAAAGATACAGCACTTCGGATCAAGCAAAAGTAATAGAGAGATGAGTTGCGGTCTCCCTAAGCATACGAAAAAGGTAAGAAAAGGAATCACAGGGATGAGAAAAGAAAAGACGAAAGATTCGGAGTTCTCTTATTTGATCCTTGGTATGATCGGTGTACTGCTATTGGTGGCGGTGTGTATTCCACTGTTGCTTTTGGCACGATATGCTTATCCTGTCGCGGACGATTACAGCTTTTCGGCAGATGTTTATCATGTATTACAAGAAGGGGGCAATCTCTTCTTGATCTTATATGCTGCTATTCGTAGAACGGCGATTTACTGGATGACGTGGCAAGGTAGTTTTGTCGCCATCTTTTTCTTTATGTTTCAACCGGGGATATTCGGAGAGGCTGTATATGGTATCGGAACATGGATTCTGATCGGCGGTCTATTGCTTTCGCAGTGGATCTTTCTATCATGGTTGATCTGTGATCTGGGACATCAAAAACGGCGGATGTGTGTACTGCTGTGGAGCTTCCTCTGTATCATGCAATTATTGTTTATGCCGACCCCGGTGGAAGCTTTGTTTTGGTTCAATGGTTCGCTGTATTATACATTCTTTTATTCGTTGGCGCTTTGCTATCTCGTCATCTTGGGAAAGCTTCTTCTTTCCGATTCTCGATCAATTGGGTTACTCAGTGTCGGGATGGTACTGGGGTTTTGTATCGGCGGCGGCAATCTTGCCACCGCGTTGTCAGTCTTTAGTATTGAGATCTTGATCGTAGTGATTTCCTTCATCATGAGAAAGAGACAAAATCCGCTTATACAAATCGCTGCGATTCGTTTACCGATAATATGCCATTGTGTAGCGTTATTCTTGAACGTAATCGCCCCAGGGAACGCTGTTCGCCAAAATATGCTTCAAGATCATGCGTCCCCTCTATGGGCTATCTTGTATTCTCTGCAACAAGCTTTTCTCTATCTTCTACAATGGACAGATTACAAAGCAGTGATTGTTGCGCTCCTTATCATACCAATACTTTGGAAAGTAGTCGCGCAAACGACGTTTTCCTACCGACTTCCCGGTTTGTTTCTCCTGCTTTCTTTTGGGATATACGCCTCCCAATTTACAGCAGTTGCATATGCATATGGCTTGGAAGCGCAAGCACCCAAACGCATGGAGAATATTTGGTGGGAAAGCTATTGGATTTTTTTGATCGTGTGTGAAATGTATGTGTTGGGGTGGATCTACAGACACAGGGAAGGTTTCAAACAACGGATCATGCGCGGACGATTATCCTCATTATGGCATCATGTAAAGGACAAATCGTTTCGTTTCTCTTTGGGGTATAGTCTGCTGTTACTACTTCTGGTCTGTCTTCTGACTCCTGTATCCGCCACGACTTCTTATGAAGCTTACCTGGAAATACAAAGTGGAGAGGCAGCGGCATACGCGCGTGTGTGGCAACAAAGACTGGACATCCTTAGGACAGATACGCCGGATGTGTTCTTGCCAAAGATGGAAGTGACCCCCAAATTGCTTTATTACAGCGACATTGAAGTCAATCCGGAGTATTGGAATAACGCTACCCTCGCGACCTATTTCGGCAAACGAAGCGTCCACAGACTACCTTAATAAATAGAATCGTTAGGTGTTGTTCAAAATGCGATGAATATAGATTCCTGTGTAGGAATGCGGATCTACGGCGATTTCTTCGGGGGTACCGTGCGCTACGATCGTACCGCCTCCTTCTCCTCCTTCAGGACCGATATCAATGATATAATCAGCCGTCTTGATCACATCCAGATTGTGTTCGATGACCACTATGGTATTACCGCCGTTCGTTAATTTTTGCAGAATCTCAATTAACTTATTCACATCGTGAAAATGCAGACCGGTGGTAGGCTCATCTAATATATAAATCGTTTTACCGGTTTCTCGCTTGCTCAGTTCTGTCGCCAGCTTGATCCGCTGTGCTTCTCCGCCGGATAGTTCTGTCGAAGGCTGCCCAAGTTTAACATAGGAAAGTCCTACGTCATATAGCGTCGCAATCTTACGGCTGATGGAAGGAAGGTTTTCAAAGAAAGGAACGGCTTCCTCTACTGTCATATTGAGGACATCATAAATGCTCTTTCCCTTATATTTCACCTCAAGGGTCTCTCGATTGTAACGCTTTCCGCCGCATACTTCGCAAGGTACATATACATCCGGCAAAAAGTGCATCTCAATCTTGATGATCCCATCCCCTGAGCATGCTTCGCAGCGCCCACCTTTTACATTGAAGCTAAATCGTCCCTTATGATAACCCTTTGCTTTGGCATCTTGTGTCGTCGCAAACAAATCACGAATCTGATCGAATACGCCCGTATAGGTTGCCGGATTGGAACGTGGGGTTCTGCCAATGGGAGATTGGTCAATGTCAATGACTTTGTCAAGTTGCTCTATACCGATGATTGCCTTATGTTTCCCGGGTATGGTCTTCGCACGATTGAGCTCTTTGGCAAGGCGTTTGTACAAGATCTCATTCACAAGCGAACTCTTTCCGGATCCGGAGACTCCGGTTACCGCTGTCATGACACCTAATGGGAAATCCACGTCGATGCTTTTTAAATTGTTTTCTTTCGCTCCCTTGACGGTTAACCATCCATGCGGTGTACGACGCTTGTCCGGCACCGGTATCGAAAATTCTCCGCTCAAATACTTACCTGTGATGGATTCGGGAATCTGCATGATCTCTTCTGCCGTACCGCAGGCGATGACTTCCCCGCCATGTGTTCCTGCGCCGGGACCGATGTCAACGATGTAATCCGCCGCTCTCATCGTATCTTCGTCATGCTCCACTACCAGAAGTGTATTGCCCAGATCGCGTAAATCTTTAAGCGCACCCAAAAGTTTGTCGTTGTCTCGTTGGTGTAGACCGATACTTGGCTCATCTAAAATGTAGCAGACCCCAACCAATCCGGAACCGATCTGTGTAGCCAATCGAATACGCTGCGCTTCCCCACCGGAAAGAGTCGCTGTTCCCCTGGAAAGAGAAAGGTAATTGAGTCCTACGTTCACCAAAAAACCGACACGAGCTTTGATTTCTTTGAGTATTTGCTCTCCGATTAACAATTGCTGACGAGTCAGACTCATGGTTTGTAAAAAGTTTTGTAGATTTCCAATAGAAACATTCGTGATGTCGTAAATGTTTTTGTCACACAAAGTGACAGCCAGAGACTCCTTTTTGAGACGCATTCCTTTGCACGCATTACAGGGCGTTATCCGCATAAAAGACTCGTATTCCTTTTTCATATATTCTGAAGCAGTCTCTTTGTATTTGCGAGATACATTTTGAATCAAACCTTCAAAAGCGACGGGATAGACACCTCTCCCGCGTTGCCCTTCGTAGTAGACATCTACCTTCTTGCCATCGGTTCCATATATCAAAATACGTTTTACAGAATCGGGATACTCTTCATAAGGGGTGTTCAAGTCAAAACCATAAGCGGTATGCAAAGCATCCAAGAGCGCGTACGTAAAGCTACCCGGTTGATAACTGGACTGCCAACCGGTCACAGTGATGGCTCCTTGCAAGATACTCAAAGATGGATTGGGAATCATCAGTTCTTCGTCAAATTCCATCTTGTATCCCAAACCGACACACACCGGGCAGGCACCAAAAGGGT
>JAISHZ010000233.1 GCA_031262285.1 Lachnospiraceae bacterium
GATGTACGGAACACTCGAGAAAGGCCCTCGTTATCTGGAAATGGCAGAAGGCTATGTGACCGGTATCGCTCTGGACAAGGACAATGAAATCATCGGTTACCAGTTCGTCAGTCTCGGCAAAATGACGGACTTCATCAAAAAAGGCGACGACCCGAATACCGCATGGGAAAAAGCAAAAGGTCAGTACGGACGTGTCGCTGACGCTGAAAAGATCATTGATCCCAGACAGGAATAAAACAGGAGGATACCAAAATGGCATTATTTGAATCATATGAAAGAAGAATTGATACGATCAATTCCGTATTGAATAGCAATGGGATTGCCTCGATTGAAGAGGCAGAAAAAATCACGAAAGACGCAGGGCTGGATGTTTACGCACTCATCAAAAGTATTCAACCCATCTGCTTTGAAAATGCTTGTTGGGCATATATCGTCGGAGCGGCGCTGGCGATCAAAAAAGGCTGTCGTCGTGCAGCAGATGCAGCAGCGGTGATCGGCGAAGGCTTACAGGCTTTTTGTATTCCGGGATCTGTAGCAGACACCAGAAAAGTTGGTTTGGGACACGGCAATTTAGGCAAAATGCTTCTGGAAGAAGAAACCGAATGCTTCTGCTTCCTTGCAGGACATGAGTCCTTTGCGGCAGCGGAAGGAGCGATCGGTATCGCAGAAAAAGCCAATAAAGTTCGTAAGAAACCGCTTCGCGTAATCTTAAACGGACTGGGCAAAGACGCAGCACAAGTGATCTCAAGAATCAACGGTTTCACCTTTGTGGAAACAGCATTTGACCCTTATACCAATACCGTCAATGAAGTTTATCGCAAATCCTACTCAGAAGGACTGCGTGCTAAAGTGAACTGCTATGGTGCCAACGATGTCAGCGAAGGCGTGGCGATCATGCACAAAGAGGGCGTTGACGTATCCATCACCGGCAACTCCACGAACCCCACCAGATTCCAACACCCGGTGGCAGGCACTTACAAGAAAGAATGTTTGGAGCAAGGAAAGAAGTATTTCTCTGTTGCCAGCGGTGGTGGTACCGGACGTACACTTCACCCGGACAATATGGCGGCAGGACCCGCATCCTATGGTATGACAGATACCATGGGAAGGATGCATTCCGATGCGCAATTCGCAGGCTCTTCGTCTGTACCTGCTCACGTTGAGATGATGGGACTCATTGGTGCCGGCAACAACCCGATGGTCGGGATGACCGTAGCCGTAGCCGTTTCCATTGAAGAAGCAGCCAAAGCAGGTTCTTTCTAATCCTGCTACCTCGTTAAAGAATCAGACGCTTGCATGGGAGATTTCTTACCCTCATGCAAGCGTCTTTTTTTCCTATTCATTCGGGATATCGTGTGTTAAAATGATAAAATAGCTGACTCGGAAGAACAGTACTATTTTATATGCGAAAGAAAGGAATGAAAAGATGCAGATCATCATTGTAGGGTGCGGGAAAGTCGGCGCCACCTTGGTACAGCGGTTAAGTATTGAGAAGCATGATATCGTAGTGATAGATACGAAAGAAGAAAAGGTACATACCATAACGGATGAATCGGATGCAAAAGGGATCGTCGGGAATGGAGTAAGCTATCAGACGCTACAGGAAGCGGATATTACGCACACCGATCTTTTGATTGCCGTTACAGGCAGTGACGAACAAAATCTACTATGCTGTGTGATCGCGAAAAAAGCAGGGAATTGTAAGACCATCGCCTCAGTGCGCAATCCCAATTACAATAAAGAAATCGCCTTTTTACGCAAAGAGCTTGGACTGGCGATGATTATCAATCCTGATCTGATCTCGGCGGCGGAAATCGCACGGATCTTTCAATTTCCATTTGCGATCAAAGCAGATCCCTTCGCAAAAGGTCGGATTGAATTGTTGCACTTTCGTATCCCCAAAGACAGTCGATTGGATCAATACAAGATTCTCAATATTCGTTCCACCTTACGTTGCGATATTTTGATTTGTATGGTACGACGCAACGAAGAAATCGTTATTCCTAACGGAGATTTCGTACTACGAGCAGGAGATATCATTTCCGTGGCTGCTTCTCCTGCGAAAGCGACAGATTTCTTTCAAAAAATCGGCATCAACACGGGACGTATTCATAGCGCGATGTTGGTAGGTGGTGGGAAGATCTCGTATTATCTGGCAAAGCGTTTGCTCGCTTCCGGAATAGAGACCAAGATCGTAGAAAGAGATATGGATCGCTGTCAAGATCTGAGTGAAGCGTTACCCAAAGCGATTATCATTCACGGAGACGCAACAGATCAAAAATTGCTGATTGAAGAGAGTCTGGAACAAGTAGAAGGGTTTGCCGCTTTGACGGGAGTAGATGAAGAAAACATTCTATTGTCCCTTTTTGCGAAAAAGGTTTCGTCTGCCAAAGTCGTGACCAAAGTGAATCGAATCAATTTCAAAAGCGTGTTAACAGATCTGAATTTAGATAGTATCACGTATCCTCGACTTCTCACTGCCGACTACATTAGTAAATACGCTCGTTCTATGAACGCCTCGTTAAACAGCAATGTGGAGAACTTATACAAACTGGAAGAAACAGGTCGTGCGGAAGCGTTGGAATTTTTGATCAAAGAAGATTCGGAAGTGACCGGGATCCCACTATCCAAATTGCGGATACGCAAAAATATACTGGTTTGCTGTATTATTCGAGATGGGAACGTGATTATTCCCGGAGGGCATGATGTCATTTCTCCCGGAGATTCTGTCGTGATTGTTTTAACGGATATGCAATTAAAGGACATCAAAGAAATTTTGGAATGATAAAGAGAGTGGAGTTACTATGAATTTAGCAGTCATACGGTACATTTTGAGTTGGATTTTACGCTTTGAAGCAGCATTTTTACTTTTGCCGGGTCTAGTTGGACTGATCTATGGAGAAGATAGTGCTATATCATATCCGGCGACGGCTCTTCTGTGTCTGGCGGTCAGTTTTATCATCGCCATCAGAAAACCTGTAGTAACGGAATTGTACGCCAGAGAAGGATTCTTGACGGTGGCGCTCTCTTGGATCGTCATGAGTGCATTTGGCGCGTTGCCGTTTGTCTTTTCGGGAGAAATCCCCCATTATATCGATGCATTATTTGAGATTTCATCGGGTCTTACCACGACGGGAGCTAGTATTTTGGGGGATGTGGGAGTACTGTCTCACGCGGGTCTTTTTTGGCGCAGTTTTTCTCACTGGATCGGTGGGATGGGAGTCTTCCTCTTTATCATGGCGATTACCCCATTGATGGGGGGACCGACGATGAACCTGATGCGAGCGGAAAGCAGTGGACCGGCCGTTGGGAAATTGGTACCTCGCGTCAAAGATACAGCCAAAATACTTTATGCGATTTATATAGGGTTTACTATTTTAGAAATGGTAGCATTACTTCTTTGCGGCTTGAATTTGTTTGATTCGATGACGTTGACATTCGGCACCGTCGGTACCGGCGGATTCGGAATCCGTAATGACAGCGTTGCCGGATTTTCGACCGCTGTTCAAAATGTGATTACGGTATTCATGATCTTGAGCGGTATCAACTTCGCGGCTTATTTTTGTTTGTTACGTCGCAAATGGAAAGACGCGGTATCCATCGAAGAAGTGCGTTGGTACATAGGAATCATTCTGGTGTCTGCGCTGACGATTACGATATCGATTGCACCCATGTACTCGTCGATAGGGGAAAGCATGAAACACGCTTTTTTTCAAGTCGGTTCGATTATCACGACGACGGGGTATTCTACAGTCAATTATGAGACTTGGCCAATGATTGCCAAAAATATCTTGTTTACGCTAATGTTTGTCGGTGCTTGTACGGGTAGCACGGGCGGTGGGATCAAAATAGCACGTCTGCTCACACTCTTAAAAACAATTCGTAAAGAAATATCGATTTTGGCACATCCTAGGTTAGTACGACGCATAAAGATAGATGACAAAACACTGCCACATCAAGTCCTGCGTTCGATCAATGTGTATCTCGCGTTGTATTGTATGATCTTTTTTGGCTCTTTGCTGTTAATTAGTTTTGACAATAAAGATTTTACGACTAGTTTTACAGCGGTAGCGGCTACACTCAACAATATAGGCCCCGGATTCTCGTTGGTGGGTCCGATGGGAAACTTCTCGGATTTTTCTGCTTTTTCAAAAATCATTTTGACATTTAATATGATAGCCGGAAGATTGGAATTGTTTCCGATATTATTGCTGTTTACACCGGCCAGTTGGAAGAAATATTAGGAGACTTTCAGCTTTACAAGCCAAAGAGGCGATGTTACAATGAAAAACAAAGGCATTGTGTGTGGCAGATCAAATGTCCTTTATTTATTCTATGAAACGATAAGGAGAGAAGGATGAGCGAAAGAAATGAGAATGAAACGCAGGTTATAAACAGTAGCGGAAGCAATTATCAAGACAATACCACTATATACACACAGCAAAACACGCAATATGAATACGATCAACAACCGCAAGGCTCTAACGTGTTTGCAATTGTATCCTTGATATTGGGTATTGCATCCATCGTTTTATGTTGTTGTATTCAATACGGTAGTGCTATTTTGGGGATCGCCGGTATCATATGTTCGATTATGGCTAAGAAACGATCCAGAAGTTCTCTTGCTACAGCCGGTTTGGTATGTTCCATCATCGGCACGGTATTTGGTGTGATCATGTTGATCATTGCCATCTCGTTAGAAATGCTTGGAGACGCGTTTTGGGCTAATTTCGAGAATCTTTACAATAATTATTTAAGAGAGAATGGAATTGACTTCCAGATAGATCTTGATGAATTCAGATAAGAAACTACCTCAAGCGCGAAGACAACGCACTTTGGAACAAACATTATTTCTATTCGGATGGGTATTCATCGGTTTGGCAGGAATCGGCGGTTTCCTGCTTATGTACTTCATACATAATGGAGCGGAGCTATCTGATTGTATGTTGGAACGCTTGACCGGATGGTACTGCCCGGGCTGCGGAGGAACAAGAGCCTTCCTAGCGCTGATCAGAGGAAATATAGTACTTTCTTTGTGGTATCACCCATTAGTGATCTATTTTACACTGATATTTGGTGCTTTTATGATCAGCCAAACCTATGCCTTCATGACGAAATATCGCAAGACACAGGGAGTGCGATTTCACAATTGGTATCTATATGGTGCGTTGATCATTGTGGTCGCAAATTGTATCATCAAGAATCTTTTACGCCAAGTATGGAACATCTCTCTGGAATAGGAAGTGTAGAAGGGTATTACCAAGATGCATATCTTATAAGAGGGGTTGAAAGAAGCACTGTTAATATGTAAAAGTATCGTATGAGGAACCAAAAGTGTGTTCCCATCATTTTTTTTCAAAACTGCAATACAGTTTCCGATAAAAATATGATAGGAACCGTGAATATATTTTTATCATCGATGGACGGCGCAAGAGAAACGCATTTTGACGAAAACGACAATGCAGTTTTTGTTAAGATAGGATAATCATAGGAGGAAGTATATGGATAAGAAAGCAACAGCGATAGTAGGATACCTTACGATCATCGGATGGATCATCGCGTATTTCGTAGGTGATAGGAAAGCGGCTAAATTTCATTTAAACCAAGGATTAGTCTTAGGATTAGCCGGAGTCGTAATGAATGTGTTATGGGTGGTTCCGTTTTTCGGAGGATTGCTATTTAAATTGATATCTTTGTTTATCGTCGTATGTGTGATCATAGGGATATACTGGGCATTCAACGATCAAGATAAGGAACTCCCCATCGTAGGTGCGATTCATCTATTGCAATAAGTAAGTGCGATTCATCTAATGCAATAATCAACAAAATGCGTTGTGATTCATACCTGCGAGTAGCATAGCGCATATCCTTCGCGTATTTGCGCCTCATAGCAACCTATCGCAACCTATCGCACGAGTTGCCGGCGTGAAACATTCAAAAACGACATAAAACCGTCTTGCGTTGACAAGGCGGTTTCTTATGTCGTGAGGACTATCGTATGTATTCAATCGTAAAATCAGGATCGTTTGGCTCTTCACCGTGAAGGAAGGTGATGATCACTTGGATACATTGATAGGACCGGGAATAGTATTCTTTTGCAGTAGCGGCAACCTCTTCATCATAGGAATCACTTCCGTAGAGTGTATGGTATAAAGTGACAGCATCTGTCATATGTGCGCTTGCATCATCCGAAAGCTTTTCTAAATAATCGAATTCTTCCGGAAAAGATACTGCTGCGAATTCGCGAAATTCCATTTCCAATTCATCAAGATTAGATAGCAACTGTGCGGTCGCATTCTCTAAGAGTGGATCAATGTCATTGATTGCAGTGTCGATCTGTGAGATCCGAACACAGAAGGCATCTATCTTTTCACGAAATTCTGACAGAGCCGAATGGGAGCTACAAGAAACGCAACACATAATAGCGACGAATACAAAGACAAGAAACATTCGAGTGTACTTCAAAGGGATTTCCTCCATTTCTGATGATAACATTACGAATGTAGCATATTTTATCGTTATTTGCAATCACTATATAGAACCCAAAGCGTTCAATTGAGTTACTTGTATAACGTTTTCGAATTAG
>JAISHZ010000244.1 GCA_031262285.1 Lachnospiraceae bacterium
CAACGAAAAAACTTCCGAATACATATTCGGAAGTTTTTCCTAAAATTTTGATTAGAAAGAAAGGAACAAGCACGAGACGGGGATCGAACCCGCGACCCCCTCCTTGGCAAGGAGGTACTCCACCGCTGAGCCACTCGTGCAAAGTTCTTCGTCAGAACTTTAGCTAGTATAGCTGACCTTTGTTCGATTGTCAACTATTTTTTGAACACAACGAGGTGGTAAATTATGAGAATAGTACTCATAGCATATCGCAATGACCATTGACACCCCATTGACGATATGTTAAGGTAAACTAATGAAGCTGCGGAATTCAGCAATTCTTTTAAGACTCGTTTCCCGTCGCGTATAGGAATATGAGTTTTTTTATATGGAGGAAATCAGCATGGAATCACCTAAATACTATATCACTACCGCTATTGCATATACGTCCGGCAAACCCCATATCGGAAATAACTACGAGATTGTGTTAGCAGATAGCGTAGCACGTTTTCGCAGAAAGCAAGGATATGACGTTTTCTTTCAAACAGGGACAGATGAGCATGGACAGAAGGTAGAGATAAAAGCACAAGAAGCAGGAGAGACACCCAAAGAATTTGTAGATCGGATAGCGGCGGAAGTGAAGCGGTTGTGCGATCTTTTGAATACATCCTATGATAAATTTATTCGCACGACAGACTCGGATCACGAGAAGCAAGTGCAAAAGATTTTCCGTCGCCTTTACGAACAAGGTGATATCTATAAAGGATCTTATGAGGGGCATTATTGCAACCCTTGCGAATCTTTTTGGACTGCAGCACAATTGCGAGACGGCAATTGTCCCGATTGTGGGCGTCCGGTCAAATTGGCGCAGGAAGAAGCTTATTTCTTTCGTATGAGTCGATACGCGGATCGATTGATCGAGCATATCCAGTCTCATCCCGATTTTATTCATCCGATTTCTCGCAAAAATGAGATGATGAACAATTTTCTGATACCCGGACTAACGGATCTGTGCGTTTCCAGGACCTCTTTTTCGTGGGGAATCCCTGTAGATTTTGATCAAAAGCATGTTGTATACGTATGGCTGGATGCTCTCACAAACTATATTACAGGGATAGGGTATGATGCAGAGGGTCAACATACAGATCAATACAGAAGCTTGTGGCCTGCTGATCTGCATCTGATCGGGAAAGATATTATTCGCTTTCATACGATCTACTGGCCGATTTTTTTGATGGCTTTGGGAGAGCCTTTGCCAAAGAAGGTTTTTGGTCATCCTTGGCTATTACAAAGCGAAGGGAAAATGAGCAAATCCAAAGGCAATGTGATCTATGCGGATGATTTGATCAACGTATTTGGCGTTGATCCTGTACGGTATTTTGTTTTGCATGAAATGCCATTTGATAATGATGGAGTCATTACTTGGGAACTCATGCGCGAAAGATTCAATTCAGACCTTGCGAATGTGTTGGGTAACTTGGTGAAACGTACCATTTCAATGAGTAATAAATATTGTGGCGGTGTAGTATCTCTTACCAATGCTCCGACATCTGCGCAACAAGCTTCCTACGATGAGGATCTTCGCACGATAGCTGTGACTCTTCGAGATCATGTATACAAGAAAATGGAAGACCTACGCGTCGCAGACGCATTGACGGACATCTTTGCTCTTTTTAAGAGATGTAATAAATATATTGACGAAACATCTCCATGGCTACTGGCAAAAGAAGAACCTGAACAACAACGGTTATCGGATGTTTTGTTTCATTTAGTGGAAAGTATATGGATCGGAGCTTCTCTCTTGGAGCCATTTATGCCAAGTACTGCGCAAAGAATCGCACAACAGCTTTGTGTACCGCTTCGTGAGTTTGATACATTACATCAATTTGGATTGTATCCGAATGGTAAAACCGTTGTACAAAATCCGGAAACACTGTTTGCACGCATGGAAGCACTTCCTGAAGTTTTTCATTAACTTTTCACATTTAACTCTTGCTTTTGGGCAGAGTTGTTGTATAATATGCATATGGTCATAAAGTACTAGACGACCGACGACGAAGGGAACGTCACGATGTACGATGAAATAATGAAAGCCTCTTTCCCCTATGAAATCAGATGGGCGAGACATCAAGAATGGGAAACAGCGATGAGGCTTGTCTGGCGAACTTTTCTGAAATTCGAAGGTGATGTATATTCCGAATGTGGAATCAAGAAATTTCATGAGTTTATTACAGATAAGAACCTACAAAGCGCATTTGTGCGCGGGGAGTATCAAGTATTGGTGGCGATAGATGGCCGAAGAATCATAGGTGTCGCTTCTATCAGAGACAGGAATCATTTATCCCTACTTTTTGTAGATGAACACTATCATAAAAGAGGTGTAGGCAGAAATCTTTTGGAATATTTGTTTCGATACTTAAAAGAAGAAGTAGGAGAAAGGTTTATTACGTTAAAAGCATCTCCTTACGCAGTGGGATTTTACCGCAAACTGGGATTTCGAATCGTGACCCCCGAACAACAGTATTCAGGCATTAGAGTCACTGCAATGGAAAGATTTTTCTACTAAAACATGAACGATATACGCCAATGGCGTGTAGATGGGAGTTAAAATGGGTTTTCTGAATATTGACAGTCCGTTTATGCAGGCACTCGGTCGCTTGGCGGATATCATGATTTTGAATCTGCTTGCCTTGGTTTGCTGCTTGCCTATTATTACAATCGGTCCTTCTTTGACAGCGCTTCACTATGTTTCACTAAAAATAGCGCGAAATGAAGAATGTTACATTGCGAAAAGTTTTTTTAAAGCTTTTCGATTGAATATGAAACAAGGGATTGTGCTGGGATTGATCATATTCTTTGCGATTGGGATAGTGATTGCTGACTTGTTTATCATCCAAAATTCCAACATCGCCCTTCAAGCGATGATGCAAGTGGTCATTCTGGCGGTAGGGATTTTGGTTTTATTTACAGCGACATTTGTTTTTCCGATACAGGCGAAATTTACGAATACCATCTTTAAAACCTTAAAAAATGCATTTGTGATCAGTATCTTACAGTTTCCCAAAACGATACTGATGATCGTGATAAATGCCATTCCAATAGTCCTATTTATATTCCTTCCGCAGACGACTCCTTTTGTCATTTTGTTTGGACTGTCTGTACCGGCGTTTCTTGCGGCTAAGCTCTATCACAAGTTCTTTCGTAAGCTGGAAAACCAGATCACAGAAGCAAAGAAAGAAAGAGAGCGACTTGAGCGAGGAGACACCCCTGAAGAACCGGAGGAGGATGTACGAATTTTTCGGGACGAATCAGATCTTACAAATGAGGACAAATAAGGTATAAGCCTGCCGACTTGCAGGTAGATGGGAGTGAATATGCATAAAAAACCGGAAAGAACAGTTACGTTGACTTGGATTTTACCTCTGGCTATATTGGTTATTGTAATCTCTTTACTGCTGCTGAACTTCTCGACGAACAGTAAAAAAGAAGCAAATGATTATGTGGAGACAAGAATTACCACGGTTGCGGAGGGGTATGCAGAAGAGGTAAATCAATATCTGTCTACTGCCACGGCGATTCAAAAGGCGTCAGCGGCAGTCTTGGTTTCTATGGATACTCACGCAAAAACAGTCCTCAATCAAACATTGGAGGGCCTTTGTGCGGGAGACGAATTCTATCTATCGGCATATTGCGATCCGGAAGGGAATGCTACGTTAAATACCGGTGAAGTCGTTACCTTGTCAGATACGACTTACTTTGCGAATTTACCTACAGATGAGCCGGGTTATTTGTACGCAGCGGATGATGGAATCACTGGGATACCTGCAATCGTATGTGCATATCCTCTTTTGGAAGGAGAAGTAACCGGTCATTATTTGACCTTTTTCGATCCGACGGAGATCACGAGTATCGTGAGCAAGACGGAATTTGATGCGAAAGCTTTTTATTTATTGGTAGATCAACAAGGTCAAGTTGCTGGTGAATATGGTCGAAATCACGGATCGTCGCTGATTGAGAAGACTAATTTTTGGGATTCGCTCCAAGGAAGTGTTATCGGATCTGCTTCTCTTGATAATGTCAAAACACGCTTGCGCAATGGGACTGAAGGAATCTTCCAAGTAAAAAGAAACGATGAAAGCAGATTTGTTTATTATGTACCTATACAGATTCAAGATTGGTTCTGGGTGATCGGAATCAATGAATCCTATGTTCTGGCGCAAGAAAGAGTAGAATGGAAAAGCAGTAGCGATATGATTATGCAGCTTTTCGTGGTCGTGTTCATATTCCTCGGTGCAATCGCTGTTTTGAATATCATCACGAAAATAAAAGCAAATGAAAGAAATAAAGAATTGGAAAACAAAGCGGACACGGACTTATTGACAGAACTAAACAATAAAGTTGCTACAGAACGAAAGATCAAAGAATACCTTGAAAGTAATCCGGATAAACAATCCCTTTTGTTCGTATTGGACATTGACAATTTCAAAAAAATCAATGACACGATGGGTCATGCATTTGGCGACGAAGTATTGCGTACATTGGGACATCGGCTGCGGACCGAGTTTCGCGTCACGGATATCTTGGGACGTACAGGCGGCGATGAATTTATGATTTTACTCAAAGATATCCCCAATCAAAGTGTTATCGAAAAAGAAGGAAAAAGAGTCGAAAGATTCTTCCGTAATTTCGAAGCCGGCGGGTATGTCAAATATGCAGCTACTGCCAGTATCGGTGCAGCAGTCTTTCCAAGGGACGCGAAAGATTTTGAGTCTTTGTACAAAGCAGCGGATCGCGCGTTGTACGTAGCCAAAAAACGCGGAAAGAACCAAATGGCTTTCTTTGCTGACTCAGAAGTCTCTCGTCCGGTATCGTAATGTTTATTTGTACAAAGTGTCCAAACTGGTAAGATTATATTGATTAAAATAACTAAAATCAAATATATGTGAAAGCTTTTTATTCATTTTTTACAATCTTCAATGAAATCTTTGTGAAATAGTGGTATGGTATACAGTCCGTTTTTTCAGTATACTTGATAAGTAAGTGGGCATTGATTCCGCTGATGAATGAAAACAAGAAAGGAGTTACATCGAAATGGCTAGTTTGTCTCTGAAGAACATTAGTAAAGTATATCCGAACGGTTTTGAAGCAGTAAAGAATTTTAATCTGGAGGTTGCTGATCAAGAGTTTATTATCTTTGTAGGTCCGTCAGGTTGTGGAAAGTCCACAACGCTTCGTATGATCGCCGGTTTGGAAGACATTACTGCAGGCGAATTGAAAATTGGTGACAGAGTAGTAAATGATGTTGAACCCAAAGATAGAGACATCGCAATGGTTTTCCAGAACTACGCTTTGTATCCCCATATGTCCGTATATGACAATATGTCATTTGGTTTGAGATTAAGAAGAGTCCCGAAAGATCAAATTGACAAGATGGTAAAAGAAGCTGCAAAGATTTTGGACTTGACTCCCTTACTTGACCGTAAACCGAAGGCTTTATCCGGTGGACAAAGACAGCGTGTTGCGATGGGACG
>JAISHZ010000106.1 GCA_031262285.1 Lachnospiraceae bacterium
ACTTTCAACGATTTTTATCATTCCATTATTGGGTTTTCTAGCTGTCGTGTTTTTAGCGATTGCCATTTGGATACCGGGAACTGCCGTTGTAAATTTACTGGGGTTTACTCACGTTCCTATGTTTAGATGGGGAGATTTTTCAGTATCTCCGGGTATATTACAGATTATATTGGGTCTTATAGTCGGTGCGGTATTTGTTTGGCTGACTTATATTTGTTGGAGTGGCATTAAAAATTTCATTAGGGATATAGCCGCAGATTATTGCAAACTTAAAATTGGAAAATAAAGCATTAAGCCGTCTTGAAATGTTGAATGATGCTGAAGTCTAAAGGTAACTCAACTGCACCAAATATTCGAAGGATTTTGTAAACCACATATGCTTCAACCTATTTTAATGAAATGCTATAAATCGAGAGGGTATTGTAAAAATGAACAGATAAGATATATCTATAACAAAATTTATAATATGTATTGCATGTTTTGTTATAACAATTTCTCTAATAGCAACAGGAACTAAAACAATCCATTTTAAAAATATCCTCCGCAATCTGATAATTCGCTCACAGGCAGGTATTTTCCGCCAACAAAATTTTTTTGCTATTTTAAGCTAAGTACCATAAATTCCTTCGACTCAACAAATTTACTTTTCTAATATAGTGGCTTTCTCAGTTCAGTTGTGTTTAATCTTATCTCCGTAACCTTATTATTCATCTTTCATCCATATTTGATATACGCATAAGCTTATTGTATTGATTCTTTTTTATGCTTGAGCTGAAAACGGGTAGCATATATGTCAAAAACTCAATTCGTCAGATACCGTCTGACGAATTCCGCCGTTCATATCAATTCAACCATTTTAAGTATAATGAAAAGCGTTCTTTGCTTTTCATATTGTTTCCTTTGTATAGGAATTATACGTAATGTTTGATTTTTAAGCATTTACAATAGTGACGGAAGTATAATATCACCAAATCTCATCCGCATTTTCGTAAATCATAAGATCTCTCTACTTTGATTCCTGTAAATACTCTGACAAGGTTCGCATAAACACATCGTTGTCCAGTGGTTTTGAGATATGTGCGCTCATGCCCGCTTCAAAACAAGCTTGAGCATCTTCTCGAAATGCATTGGCAGTCATAGCGACTATTGGTATCTTCGTATTAAATTTGCGAATTTCTCTTGTCGCCGTAAGACCATCCATTACCGGCATTTGCAGATCCATCAAAATCAAGTCATACTTTTGCTTTTTCGCTGCCTCAACTGCGATTTGACCATTCGGAGCCTCGTCGATCTGACATTCCGTATCCTCCAGTAAATCAATAACGATCTGCCTGTTAATCTCCACATCCTCCACCAGCAGGATCTTTTTGTCTTTGAAATTCACCACATCTGTATTGTATACTTCAACATTCAAGAGTTGAATTATTCGATTGTAAATATCAGAAGGCGGAATAGGTTTGGGCATGAAATCGATCGCATATCGGTCATAGTCATTCTCAAAACTGCTTCTTATTTCATCCCACTCATACGATGAAATAATGATCACTTTACAGTCAGGCAGGATTTGACGCAATTTTCGCGCCGTTTCTGCGCCGGAGATATCCGGCATTTTCCAGTCGATAAATGCGATCTTGTAGGGATTGTTCTCCTCTTTCGCCGTTTGCGCGAGTCGCAGTGCTTGCGTCCCGCTATCAGCAGTATCAGAAGAAATGTAATAACTTTTCAGCAGTTCCGTGAAATATTCGGTGATATCCGGTTCATCATCTACTACCAATATACGTGTGTTCATCAATACATCACCGATACTCGCCGAAACCTTGATAGTACCGCGCCATTCAAAGGGAATCTCAAAAGTAAACGTAGAACCCTTACCCGGTTGACTCTCTACCTGAATATTCCCACCCATCAATTCCACGATCTGTTTACACAGAGCCAACCCCAAACCCGTACCACCGTACTCGCGCGTAATGGATTTGTTGGCTTGCTCAAAATTGCGGAACAATTTCGGTATCGCTTCTTGATTGATACCGATCCCATTGTCCGCACAAGATACTCTTAACAAGTGATCATCGATGACTTTCGTAGTAAGTGTCACAGATCCACCTTCCGGGGTAAATTTGACGGCGTTCGAGAGTAAATTCATAATTACCTGCGATATTCTTAATTCGTCAGCCCAAACCAAACTCGTAAACTGCGATTGATAAAATATTTTGATATCAATACGCTTTTCCATCGCCTTGTCTGCAATCACATTTACAGCGTTTTCGCACATCTTGATATAATCAAATTCATTTTCAGCAATTTGTAGTTTACCGCTTTCGATTTTGCTCATATCCAAAATATCATTAATCAATGCCATCAACCGATGACCTGCTTCCTCTGTCTTTTCCAGATATCGTTGGATCCTTAGTAAATCATGCGATTTACGAGCAAGCGATGTCATACCGATAATCGCATTCATCGGTGTGCGAATCTCATGTGACATTGATGAGAGGAACATGGATTTTGCAAGGCTTGCCTCGTTGGCTCTTCTGATCGCATCGTAAAAATCCGTTACATCCGTCAATACCCATAATTCGCCACCTTCCTGTCCAAGCGAAAGCCAGTATCCTTTTTGGATACATTCATTTCCATTTCGGAAATGCCAAGTTGATTGTTGAAGCTCATGTGTCGCGCGAAGCTTATCGATTGCCACAAAATGATCATCTACATTCGTGATCAAGGTATCCCAATACGACCGCAACACCTCGTAATCCTTGCCTTTATCGACATTTTTAATAATTTGGTATTCACGTTGCCAATCAGTAAAAATCTCCGAATATGCGTCATTTGCAATAATCCGTCCGTCTGTCAAAATCGCAATGGCCGGATCCATGACATTGAATATCTGGTTGAATAAAAGCTTCGTCCGTTCCAATTCTGTGATATCCCGCAATATCCACAATTCGCCGCTTTTCTCTGAATTGTCGTCTAATTGTACCACAAACCCTCTGCATGAGTAGATGTTCCCGGTTTTGAATCGCCAAAGTGTCTCTCTGGATTGTTTTGTCTTACGCAAACTCAGAATACTGTCTATGTGATCTTGTGGGTTCATCGTGAGTTCTTCAAAAAATTGATATAGGGTGTCAAGATCCTGCTCCTCTACAAAGACGTCTTTCCAACCCGGCATGATTTCATCAAATTTCGCATTTGCGATAGGTTCTTGGTTCGGCATAAGAATGACCGCAGCGTCCATCGTGGAAAAAACATTTCGAAATAACTGTTGCTGACGTAACAAATCGACATTTTTGCGAGCCAGTTCCTTCATTTGATCATCTATGTTAATAAAACTTCCTGCAAGTTTCGTAATTTTGCCTTGTTCATCATATTCGGATCCATATCCTACTACTCTAACCCAAGTCAACCCTCCTTGGGCGAAATTGTAAAATCTGATGACGCAGGAGAATGGCTTTTCTTGATTCTCCTGCAAGTAGGCGGAAAGGGAATCGTATAAGATATGTATATCCTCCGGATGAAGCATCTGTTTGGCACGATCTTTTAAATAACCCTCTCCCTTGGTTTCTCTGATCCCTAACCAATCAAAGTTGCCCGTAACCAATTGATAATAGAGTGTTTCTGCGTCAAGCTCCCATAAGTAGGAACCTGATAATCCAATGGTATGCGCCAGTTTTTGGCTTTTCTCTTGTGTTTCACGCAGTTTCGTAATGTCATTGCCGTAACCAACAATCGCATAGGAATCTTGAAAAGGAATACGCTTATACAACATATCTAACACGAGGTGTTTCCCATTGATATTTAAGTCGGATTCATGGGAAAGCTCACCCTTTTCGGCGGCAGCTGCTAGTTGCTTTTGTAACGATATGGATGGACTCCCGATTGTTTGTGTTGGTAATGCCATACGTTCCAGCACTGAGTAAAAATTGGCTCTGGCATCTGCTTTGTCGCGGAATGGAAGTATCGTAATCGCAGCGTCATTGCAATCGATCAATTTGAATTGGTCGTCAAACATCAACGCAACATTGGGAAATCCTTGTACCAATGCGGAAAAACTATCTTGCGTTTGTTTCACTGTTTCCTGTTTGGATCTTCTTTGTTTGCGGACACTTATTCGTTTCTTCATCCACGTAACCTCACTCTTCTTTTGAGATTATATATGCCATCTTCTACATATCATTATGTTTTCATTCTTCATAAAGTGTATCGGAAATAAGTTGTTTTTGCAAGTACATCTATTGACAACACCTCTATTGACAGCACCTCTATTGAACGTAATTATCGTTACGATTCACGCGTTCGCCGATCTACGTTTCAAAGGTAATGTATTCCGGACGAACCGCACAGAGCCGCAATCGTTTCATCACGAAGCGTTTTCACGACTAAGATTCGAAGATCACAAATGCTTCGTTTTCAAATGTCTTTTCGTAGGAATATTGGCTCATAAATGTCTTTATTAGTTGAAGTTTGGGATCTGATTGGGAAGTGTCAAGCGTATTTGCTATCGATTGCGTAACAATGATCACCGGTTTGTCAATTCCGGACGCGATTCTTTGAGATAACTCATGGAAATCGTGTTCCATTACTTCTACTTGATAGGAAAGCAAGTCGCTCCAAGAATTGATGGCAGGGGGCATTTGCAAATAGTAAGATAAGGATGGTATTTGCCCATACAGTATGCATTCTATCTTTTCCAATCCTTGTCCATATACATATGCGCTTATTTCTGAGAGTTGCTTCGCTCTTGTCTCGTTCGCCCACATACCGTCCAGAACGGGGTTGTTTTCTACTTTAGCCCTCTCTCCTCTTACCCCTGCTGCTTCGGCGTATACAAATCGTATCCCAAAGCCTACACTTTGAATGAAAACGACTGATATGGTGAGTACCACCAGAAATTTGACAGGGAAAAGTGCTGCTCTCGTTTGGGTAGTCGTAGTGCTAAGCCATCTAACTGTCATCCATAGTATATAGGGCATCACGAGAAATAAATTGTTGATACTTGTGTAAATCGCATTATTGCTTCCTAAGGAAGTCAATAACAATATCAGCGTTACCAATGCAGAAATCAGCTTATCTTGAGGGGGAGCGGAAGGCAGGATACACACCACCACCGCGATCAAAATCGCAATGGTCATCAAATGAACACAGGGACGCAAAATGGAGTCGTAAGAAGCGTAATCAATTGTATAAAAGTAATTTTGAAATTGTTGATACCATACAAAGATACAAGCAAGTGCGGATAAGATTTTGAGGATGATGATCCATCGTTTGGGGACGAAATGTTCTGCAATAAACAAAACAACCATTCCCAATACTACCACGCCTATGATCCATTTGGTCCAGTACAAATTGGTACGATAATACTTCACCATGCCGTATAACATAGCGGTGGCCGTATAGTCGGGTGCATCCTCTGTCATAGCAAACAGCCGAATAATCGCTCTTACATATTCCATAAAACCATATCGAATTGACAGATATCCCACAAACAGTCCATAAGAAATGACAAAACCTACCGCACATCTAAGCGTTCCGAATAGTACACGTTTCATCGCTTGTGTTCTGTGGTTGTTCTCTTGTGATTGCTGCATGAACCAATACCACCAAGCTGCCAAAATGAGACCGATTTGCGGAAGGTTTGAAAAGCGTACTCCTACATTTAACCCCAAGGCAACTCCGGCACTTACCAGCAAGATTGATTTGTCTTTCACCAATCCAAAATAAAGGAGTATCGTAGCTAGGTTAAAAAGAAAGTACGTCAAATAATGGTAAATCAAGGCGCTGGGAGCCCAACATAGACTTAGCGCTATGATTTCACTGATAAAGATAAGTACGAAGGGACAAGAAAACGTTTTCAGAAAGAAAAAATAGGCACCTAATGCGATGCCGGCCACAATCATCGAAGTATAAACATTCATACCCACCATGGTCGCTCCACCCGGCAACAAAGTGAGTAAGCGTCCGACCGCATTGGCAAGATACGTGGTAAGTAGCCACATATCATCCATATGCAACGTTCCCATATATGTAAAATTGCTATAATTGTATCCCGTATCCCATAAATCCACTCCCTGTGTCACATGACGGAATGCATAGACAAGCAGCAAAATGGGACAGATGTAATATTTTGCTGCGTACGCAAACAACCGTATCTTGTGCGACAAATTAGGTACGCTCAACACTGCTTTCTCCTTTATCCTGTTCCCATCGCTCTCTAAGCAGACTGTCACGAAAGTTTCCAAAATAAGCTGTGCCAAGGTACTATACCTTGGCACACTAATGTTTACCTTATCTTTTGTATCATCCGTTTTCAAAGATCGGCAGTGTCTTGTATTGCTTTGACATCAAGCCTAACTTTATCCGCGACTCTGGCGATATATTCACTATTCGTCGGTCGTCTGCTATGAATCTGTCCGCCGCTACCGAACAATTCCATAAGTGTGCCTCGATTCCCCCTCGCCCAAGACACTTCGATCGCATTACGAATGGCTCGCTCCACCTTTTGGTCAGTGGTCCGGAAATGTTTTGCTACTACCGGATAGAGCAGCTTCGTTGCGTTACAGACAAAGTCCATATTCTTTCCGGATATTAAGATCGCGTCCCTGAGATAATGATAACCTCTTAGATGTGCCGGTACTCCCATGTCTAACATAATCGTCGTGATATATCGTTCTAACTCGAAATCTTTCACCAGCGAAATATCCATGGTTTTCCCCCCTTTCCTATCATGAAATATCGTATATTATTTATGAGGGAAAGCATATCTTGCGTTCGTCAGTTCATTCTACCATACATCTGGTATATTGAAAAGATCTTTTTGATAATTTATTCACAATTTTTTGTTAGTTGGTTACAGTTCACGCGTTCGCCGATCTACGTGAAGAGCAATGTATCCCGGACGAACCGAACAGAGTAGGGGACAGTTTTGGGTGTTAGACTCTCTGTG
>JAISHZ010000108.1 GCA_031262285.1 Lachnospiraceae bacterium
AGAGATATTGCCAAAATCAAAACAGTTATAAATAGCATTACTCCGGTATTGCCCCATACCCAAAAGTTTGATGGATTTAACCACTCTTTGGGGTAAAGGACATAGATGGTATCAAAATACCGTTCATAGAGTATGATGAACAGATAGAAAATCAGAAAAGGGGAGGCATAGGCCATGTATTTGCTGTTGGTGATCGCTGCTAAAGTCATCCCCACAGTTGCCCACAGCGCACCGGAAAAAGCATAAAGAACCGACTTTTCCAATATTTTCGTGAACAAGACCGCGTACTCTCCCATAGGCGTGGTTGCTTCCATAGGTAGAAAAACAAGCAGAGAAACAGCATAAGCAAACAGTATTCCAAGAAACAACGTTAATGCACCGGCAAGAGCATTTCCAATCAACTTGCCTTTGATATAGTGGTTGGTATCGGTTCTGATGAGATAGAACTTCATATAACCGCTTTTCGTTTCATCGATGAATGAAGCCGTGTAAGGCAATGTGCAAAGAATCGGCAATACAAAGCAAATCGTATCCGATTGTAATGATTTTAAAAGAATCTTGGCATGAAAACCACTTTCCGTAAAAGTAGTCAATCGAAACGCATTCCATACACTCTCTAAGGAAGATAAGAATATCGCTATACTAACACCGGCAACACTTAATAAAAAGACTTTATGATACAAAGCTTGCTTAATATTGGATTTTATCGTCACTTAACAACCATCTTTCTTCTACCCTAAACGCATAGGATGTAACAATTTACATATTTTCTGATCTACGTCTAAAGATTATCGATGCATAGAACCTACAGGAAACAATGTCTTTCAATACTATTATAAACGTTTTCAAATATCTTTATGTTTCCATACAAAACACATGAGATCATTACTGTGATCCGTTCAATTCATAACATGAAGTAAATCAAATTCCTTTATACTAGGAATATGAACACATGAAATGTAACTTTAAAATGTTTTTTAATGCCCTAATTCCCTGTCGATGATACTACCGTCAATGGCGTTAATAGTGAGAAGCGAAGTATATTGGTAACTATTATCAATCCCTTCTGACGGATTTGGCTTTCCCGGTTTGCCTTTTAGCGTTACAGTACCAAAGAAATCCCAAACGGGGATAATCAGTCCGCTGTCGCCAACATCCTGCTCCGTGACGCGCATAAGTCCAAGACGTGCCTCGGTGATCGTTACCTCAAATGCATAGAATTCATTGTTATCCCAACCATCATGCGCTACACCGATCATTTGTTCGAAAACACTCTGTATCTCACTGAAAGGCAGCATGGAGGACTTTTCGAATACGATCTCTTTTACGGTATAGGGAGAAGTCCAAACCAAATAGAGAATACCCGCGTCATCTACATAAACTCGGATTTTTTCATACATCCAAGGTTTAAAATAAGCATCGTGCAGTGTTGTATCGCCATTGTCGTTTGTGTAGGTGATCGGTGCAGAGTGAAACGTGCGGGTAAACATAAATTCATAGGCATTCTTTCCATTCCCTAAGTCCGCAACCCTTTCACCGGTGCAGGCAAAGTCGCTGTTTAGAGACGTAACGGTATCCAGGGCGATTTTTTTCGCCTCCTCCTGCCGGATGGATAAGGCGCTTGCATCTCCTTGGTTCCCTGTATCTCCAAACTCTAAAGTTCGCCTTTGTGACCAGTTTCGGAAATATTGAGCCTGTGCGCCAGTACCATACCGATCCTGCTCTACGACAATAGAGGATACGGTCATATGATCGGGCTGTAAAAGCATCAACTTTGCATATTGTCCGAGAGGTAACTCTTTTGTCCCATCATCATTTTGCTTGAAAGAAAAATCCGGTTCGACTTCCGGAAACTCACTAGGAGCCGCTGAGGCTTGCTCCATTAATATTCTAATGTACTCGTCGATTGCGTCAGCGGTGGGGAACTTTGCATCAAATTGTTCATTTTCCTTCATAACTTGAAACTCTTGAATCTGTTGCAGATAATAGGTGTCGATATCTTCCGTATATGGACTGATGGTTATCGCGTTTCCGCGTAGAGCATCGTACATATTTTTGACATCGCTTTCAGTGAAGGTAGCTCTGGTCACTCGGACGACAGGCATACTCGCGACATTTGGAGCAATCAATTTCGCGTCTGCTTGTATAGTTAGACCGCCGCTTTTGCCTGTCCACCGGAAGGATAGTTTTTCGGGTGCGCCCAGTGCCTTTAACAATTCTCCCGATTCCGCAACAACCGGGTTCTTTACCGCTTCCTCCATCATTTGATCCAGATTTTTGTTCTTTACCAATGGCTGATCCGGTGTTTTTTGGCAAGCAACAAAAGAGATCAAGAAAAGGAACGTCAAGAAGCTTACAATACTTTTTTTCATAAGAATACCTCGCTTTTTGATTTCGTGAGTTCGCCGGCTTTCGCGGGCATCTCATCAGAAGTATGAAAGCAATTTTACTTTCAAACTTCTGATGAGAGTTTCTCATAAACAAAAGAGGAAAACTTTTGGAAATTGTAAAGAAATTGTAATTAGATACCAAAACCTTTTATTCGAAAATTAATTTTGCTGTGGTTCCTACGCCTAGTTCACTTTCGAATACTAGTTTTGCGTTGTGAGTGGTTGCGATTTCCTGCGCCAACGCAAGCCCAATGCCATTTCCCGACAATTTTTTGGACCGAGATTTGTCAGCGGTATAAAAAGGCTCCGTTATACGCAGCAAATCCTCTGAAGATATGCCTGTGCCTTGATCCATGATCGTTATTTCATTACCCGTTGCCTTTATCACAATGGTCTGTCCGGGATCGGAAGCTTTGCTGGCGTTATCAATCAGATTGATCAGCAAAGATAGCATGAGATCATGATCCATACGATAAGACGGATGATTCGATTCAATCAATAAACTTTGTTCTCGCTTATGCAAAATATCTGCGGTGTAAACTTGCAAATGATCCAAGACAGGATCAATATTCTCATCATGAAGATCCACTTTCGCACCGACAGTGATGAGCTTCAACATTTTTGTAGTCAGTCGTTCCAG
>JAISHZ010000110.1 GCA_031262285.1 Lachnospiraceae bacterium
TCATAGTGATTATGATGGTCGTATTACTCTTCCTTTTCCAATTCTCTAGTGTCATATTGGATTTGGGAAACGATTATGGCTTTAATCACTATGCTCAAAACGCACATCCGGCTTTGTCGGCATCGCAGTCTGTGGTGAAACCGGGATGGAACGCAGTCGATCAAGACCCGGAAGAAGCCCTCTCGCAACTCTACTATGAGGAATATGCGATGTTTTGCGGGGACGCGCAAAACAGTAAGGTTGTTTCTGCGGTCCGGGAATGGGCGATGTACGCGAAATTCCCACTGGTCTATGTGGATAGCTTATCGGACTGGAACAGTTTAGAGTACCTACCAAGTGTCATTTTTATGGATTGGTCAGATGTAGATACAGCCATGACCTTACCCGTTTTGCGAGAGTGCGTTGACGCAGGGGTTACACTGATTAGTTGCAATCTGCCTTCTTACGAATCATTACGCCGTTCTATGCCACTGCGAACGCTTTTGGGTATTAGGAACTATGTAACCCCGGAGGCTCAAGTAACAGGATATCATATGTTTGGCGGTTTCCTCATAGGCGGAGAAGTGATTTATGAGCCAGAAGACGAAGAAGAACGAGAAAAACGCTTCGATTTGGCTACAACGATACCATGGTATCAAACAGGAAGTGCCGTGGAGACCTATATGGTTGCCTATGTGGAAGATGAGGTAATCAACGACCTTTTGGGAGAAGATGCGGATGTGGCATTGATAAACAACGCTTTACCTGCCATCATATGGCAACACAGTTTAAAAGATTCGAGGATCTTTTGTGTCAATGGGGATTATATGGAGAGTGACATCGGTATCGGACTCATTTGTGCGATGATGACGCAAACGAAATCCTATGACCTCTATCCTATCGTCAATGCCCAAAGTACGGCCGTTGTTGGATTTCCGTGGATCGCAGGCGGCGATAATGCCGTGCTTCGCGAAGTTTACGGTCGTTCGCAGTCAGAAGTCTTGCGAGATATTGTATGGCCGGGTATTATGGCCATTATGGAAAATAATCAGTCGATTCCCACCTGCCTGATGGTTCCGCAGCTTTCCTATTCCGAGAACAGCGCGCCAACCGGGAAGGACTTAATCTACTACATGAAGTTATTGGGTGAAGAACAAGCGGAAACCGGTGGGTTTATTCCATCTGATCCGTCCCTACCTACAATCCAAAAGATTCAAACGGATGATGCATTCTTATCTGAGAATATACCGGATTATCGATTTGTATCCTATGCACAAGGGACGCTTTCGAATGAAGAATGGAATGAACTCATCTCGCAAGAAATTCTGACTGATTTGCGAACGTTGATTTTACCTCCACAGAGTGATGAAACGATCCTGTCTTATCGCACACAAAACATTACGGCACAAAAAACTATCAGCGATGGTTTCATACATACTTACTCAGATGATCTATTGTTACGCAGTGTCGAAACCATTTTGGGTTATTCGGCAATCTATATTGACATGGAAACAATCGCCGCGCCATTAACACAAGAAGATACATGGGAGGAGCGCTATGAGGATTTGGCAGCCAATACAAAAACCTACTGGAATCCTTTTCGCGGCTTCGAATCAACTTCTTTTTCACAAAGCGACGAACGCGCAAGGCGTTTTTTGAGCTTGGACTATAGCCAAACCAGAATTGACCAGACCATACGGTTAAATATCACCGCTTTTGAACAGGAAGCTTTCTTTCTATTACGGTTACCTTACGATGAACTAAACAAGATACAAGGCGGTTCCTACAAAAAGATAGAGGAAGGTGTTTATCTGATCACCGCGACCAGGGATCATGTTGAAATTGAACTAAAAGAAAAGCAACAACCCTTTTATTACGAGTAAATGAAAAACCAGTGTCGAAAGGTCATGTGTTGGCTGCTTGCAGACAAACACATGACATTGAGACACCAAAAACATGAGAAAGTAGCCCGATAGGGCGAATTTCGAATGTTGCGAATGCGTAGCATTCGTAAGGATTTGTGAGATGTGCTAAACGTGCGAAGTTCATGCACGCGCACGGAACAATCCGTAGGTTTTGGGCTTTTGACACTTACACCCAGTAATACGATGAAGTTCGGATTCAAAGGAGTACTATGCGAGTATGTCTTGTGGCGGAAGGATGCTACCCATATGCAGTTGGCGGCGTCTCTAGCTGGGCACACAACTTAATACAGATTTTTCCGGATGTGGAATTCATCCTATTGACCATAATCCCGAACAGAGATATGCGTGCAAAGTTTGTTTATGAACTTCCGGAAAATGTCACTGAGGTGCATGAGCTCTATTTGAGTGACTTTGATTGGTACGGCGGTGGTAAAAAGAGAAATCGCAAAACGCGGATGAAATCAGAGGAGTACAAAGCTCTCATCAGTCTTTTGCTAGGCGAAGACGTCAACTGGGAAACGCTCATTCGCATGTTTTGGAACAAATCGATTTCCATAGACGATTTACTGATGGGAGAGGACTTCTTAAATGCCGTGAAAGCGTGCTACAAAACCCAGTACTCACAAGTGGCTTTCGGAGATTTCCTATGGACGATGCGTTCGATTTATTTACCGTTATTTCTCACGCTCAAGACCCGTGTCCCCAAAGCGGATCTCTACCATGCGGTTGCCACCGGCTATGCAGGCGTTCTGGTTGGTATCGCCAAGATAATACACCAAGGAAAGGTTTTGATATCCGAGCATGGAATCTATACACGTGAGCGTGAAGAGGAGTTAATCAAGGCTAAGTGGGTCAGCGGAATTTACAAAAATATCTGGATCGATCAGTTTCGTAAGATGTCTCGGCTGGCATATGAAAAAGCGGATTTAGTCACCAGTCTCTATGATCATGCCAGAGAACTACAGATAGAATTAGGCTGTCCGGAAGATAAAACGATGGTGGTACCCAACGGGATCGATCCCAAACGTTTTGCTTCATTAGCGCCTAAAACTCCGGAAGATGAAACCATGGTCAACATCGGCGCGATTCTTCGTGTAACGCCGATCAAAGACGTCAAAACCATGATTCAAGCTTTTTCGTTTGCGAAGCAGCAACACCCTAGGTTGAAGTTATGGATCATGGGTCCCTGGGAAGAAGATCAGGAATATGCGCAAGAGTGTTTTGACTTGGTCGAAATTTTAAAGATTCCGGATGTCGTCTTTACCGGGCGTATCAATGTCAGCGATTACTTAGGTAGGATGGATGTCACCATCTTGACGAGTATTAGTGAAGGACAGCCATTAACCATCCTGGAAGGCTATGCGGCTCATAAACCGGTGATTGCAACCGATGTCGGGAATTGTCGCGGTTTGATTTATGGCGAGTCGGATTCTTTTGGTCAGGCAGGCATCCTCACGCATATCATGAATGTCGAAGAAATTGCGCTTGCCATGGTACAGATGGC
>JAISHZ010000133.1 GCA_031262285.1 Lachnospiraceae bacterium
GTACCGTGGAAGTTACGCATGGTCAACATACCGGAAACCGGTTGATAATAGTTCAAACCTCTCATCTGCAACTCCGGCAGCATATCAACGACATCTTGCATCGTATTGGGAATCTCAAGTCCCAATTTATCCATGATATCCGAGCGATAATAAAGCACCCAGAAATTCATCGTCTCCGGCATCGCATAGATGCCATCATTGATCGTAGAGGTTAAGAAGAAGCCATCTTCATACGGCGCAGCGACTTCTTGAAAATCTTCAAATTGCAGCATATCAGCCAACGCGCCGCGAATCGCCAATTCGTAAGGAATCGTGTAGTTGATCCCTGTCGCGACATCCGGCGAATCACCCGACGCATTTGACAGCACCAACTTTCGTTGATCCGGCATAATACTGATGTCCACTTCGATCCCTGTCGCCGGGGTGAAGCTTTCATCAATCATCCGTTGCATGACTTGCACATATTGATTGGATCTTGCCACCCACACTTGTAAGTGATCGGGATCCGTATTGTTGATGGAATAGGATTGATCCGTAAAGGAAGTAAAGAAACGATGTAACGTCATCCCTATGGATTTGAAAAAGCCAGGCTTCTTCGGAAGCTTTGCTTCCTCTTGAAAGATGTAGATTCGATCAATGGAAAGCGCGTTGGACAAAAGTTGATCCACCGTATTTGCCAGATGATGATTCGCGGAGTTCGCGCTGCTGGAGAGTTCGCCGACTCGATAAGGGATCTCATCCGGTTCTTCTGCCAAAGACCGAATCTGCTCCGCTGCGACGATCATCGAAGAAAGAACCGCCACGGTTTTCTTCTTGTCGGAAGAAAAAGCACGTACGCTCTCCTGCAATTCGTACAACTTGTCTGCGTATCCATTTAAACGGTCTCCGACATCCGGGATGTATCTGGTCAACCGTAGATCGCGATATTTATCCGCATTGGTACCCGCCACTTTGGTAATCTCCAAAGCCAGATCATTTACACCGGATGTCACCTCGTCCAACCCTTCGAGGACATGGCGGATTTCTTGATTGGAAATCGTAAACGTAATCTGATTTTCGCCTGCCTCCAACCAAACACTCAGCGGCTTCTCTTCGTCGTCTGTAAAAGTGGTCGTACGATAACTGCTCCCATACGCAAGCGGATAGGATTGAAACTGCGTATTGGGGATTTCACCATTTACCGCTACATCCAAAAAGACCGGAAAACCCGATTTGTCAGATTGTTCATAATTCATTCCAATTTGGTAATATCCCGCTTGACCAACCGTAAATTCGTATGTAATGCTCTGTCCCGCTTCGGCGAAAGAATCCGCGTCAATGGTATTTAAGACGCTCTCTTGCACTTCATAAGGCGTAATCGCTGTGTCATATGCGGAGATTGCGTGAATCGAGGAATCGTTGCGATAGGTAAAGTCTTCCGCTTGAATCGTAATCAGCGCATCGCCCGCGGCCTCTTCGCTCCCCGCGTACTCCTGCACATCAGTCGGAGCCTCGAGTGTGATCCCGCCAAACAAGAAATTCCCTTCCTTTACGGTGAAGGAAAGTTCATGTGTCCCTTGTGTCAATTCCACATCCAAAGGAACCGAATAGCGGTAGCTGTTGTCCATCAGATACTTTTGATTCCATTCTTTCACCTTATTGGGTGTCGTCACGATTTCATCCCCGTATCGATCATACAATTTCTCAACAGGCGATATCCACGAGGACTCAAACGTCAGATTGCGACACTCATAAAAGGGGTAGTCTCCGTCAAGGGTCATCGACATCCCCACAGGAAGAACGGACTCATCATAAGAGTAGTAGTCAAACAGAAGAAAATATCTCCCTGTCTGCGGAACTTCCACCTGCAATGTCAGCGTGTCGGAAAGCTCTAATTTGACGACTTCTTCCGCGCTTTGGTAGTCCATGCTCTCAGCGGTTACTTCACCGGAGCCAATTTCTTGGATGTTCGCAGCTGCCGCAAAGTATATAGCATCCCCTTGATAAAGCGGCGCTGTATACTGTGCGCTGACTTTGGTGTAATTGCGTGAGATACTCTCACTGACATACTCTTCCCCTGACGAGGCTTCCGTGGAAGGCGTGGTGCTTTCCACCGTTGAACCCTCTTCTTGCGCTGTCACCTTAGGGGATGGAATTGCCCCGATTACGGAAACCATCGTCAGCACCGCACAGAGCCCGAACGCTGTTTTCCTTTTCCATTTTTTGAAATCCATTTTCCTCCGATCTACGCAAATGCGTGTTGTCATGTAGGTTACCGTGCTTTGGTTTTAGTTTTCGTTAAAAGTCTACAGATTCCTTATGCTTTTCGCCTTTACAAAGAGGTATCGAATGCAATTTCCCCTGATTTTACGGTCTCAGCAAATATCATTTTACTGCTTAGTTAAATGTTTTAGTCATTCCTAATACTTATTTTAATCGTTTTTTGTGAAATGTCAACACTGTATTTTCGCAAATTTTGTGTTACTATAGAAACGTGTATATGAAATATTTGTGGATCCATATACAACAATCATCCAAGAGGAGGAAGAAATGAGGAAAAGATGTTACAGATTGGGCGCAATTGCTTTGGCAATGATGGTCTTTTGCAGTTGCGCGCAAGAGCCTACTGACACCGTTCCGGTAGTGGACATGTCACAGGAAACAGACACACAGACCCAAGCAGAAACCACCCCTTCGGTCTCCACTCCGCAAACAGAAGAAGACACACAAGGAAACGTGGAAGTGGCAACCGGTACCTATGTGGTTCAAACAGATGTCAGCGCTCTCGATGAGAGTAGTACCATCAGTGAAAATTTGTACGGTATCTTTGTCGAAGATATCAATTACGCTCTGGACGGCGGAATGTATCCGGAACTGATCAAGAACCGCTCCTTTGAATATGGAAGCGTCGCCGCGCAAACCAATCAGCACGGTTGGGTGCTGACGCAACCCGACAACGATTCCTTTACCTTTACGATCGGAGACGGAACGACGGATGGATCTGCACTCCATACGCAAAACCCCCATTACGCGATTTTGCACAATGCCGGTACAGACTATTCGGGGATCTTTAACAAAGGGTTCTTGGACGGATTGTTTTTGGTAGAAGGCGAAGAGTATACCTTTTCGGCATATGTCAAATCGCCCGACGCATCGGTTGATCATATCAAACTTACCGTAGAGGATGGTTCCGGCTATCTCTTTTATGAAGGAACGATTGACGGAGTCAGTGGAGAGTGGGGAAAAGTTGAATTAACGTTTTCGCCGACTTTGACTTCTCGCGCTTTTCCGGAAACAAGAGTGTTACTGGAGATTCCAAACGGAGAGCTTCATGTCGATATGATTTCGTTGATGCCTGTGGATACCTATGAAGGGATTCCTGTCAGAAAAGACATCGGCGAATACCTTGAAGCACTCAACCCTTCCTTCCTACGCTTTCCCGGCGGCTGTGTAATAGAAGGCAGAGATCTGGAGTCTATGTACAGTTGGAAAGATTCCATCGGGAACGGTCTATCTTTGACCATCGGAGACACCACCTCGGTCGGCGATATCGCGATACGACCGCAAGGCAAATCCATCTGGAATGGTAACGCGACCCATCCTTATTACACCACATACGGATTGGGCTTTTACGAGTTTTTCCTTTTGTGTGAGAAGCTCGACTGTCTGCCGGTTCCGGTGCTAAACGCAGGAACGACTTGTCCGATTCAAAGTCCGCAATACATCGTATTTGAAACAGACAGTCCCGAATTTCAACAATGTGTACAAGACGCCTTGGATTTGGTGGAATTTTGCAAAGGAGGTGCCGACACGACTTGGGGCGCGGTCAGAATCGCCATGGGTCACGAAGAACCCTTTGATTTGCAATATATCGGCATCGGCAATGAGCAATCCTCTGCCGAATATTTCGAGCATTACGGATTGTTCGTAGACGCGTTTGAAGAAGCGCTGCGAGAGCGTCCCGAACTCTTCTCCGGCGTCCAACTCGTCATCGCCAACACCGCAGGTTCCGGTGGATACGCAGGTTGGGATTATTTAAGAGCCAATCCGGATCAAGTCACAGGAATGGTCGATGAACACTATTATGAATTAGCCGAATGGTTCCACACCAGCACCGCACGGTATGACAGCTATGACAGAGACGCACAAGCGAAAGTCTTTTTGGGAGAATTCGCCGCAAAGACCAATACGTTAGAATCTGCTTTGTCAGAAGCGGCTTACATGACCGGCTTAGAAGATAATGCGGATGTCGTAGAAATGGCTTGTTATGCGCCACTGTTTGGCAATGAAACTTCTATTCAATGGACTCCCGATCTGATCTGGTACTCGCAAGATTCCGTCTTTGGGTCGGTCAGCTATTATGTACAGCAGATGTATGCCAACAATGTCGGAACCAACATCCTACCTTCCACCATCAATGTCGGTGAAATGCCAATGGAAAGTGCCTTGACCGGTAAGGTAGGCTTAGGTACCTGGCAGACATCCTCTGCGTATGACAACCTCAAGATTGTCTCCAATGAAGATGGTTCAGTCCTCTATGAATCAACCTTTGACGATGCTGATGCACTCACCAATGGTGATTGGGAGTTCCATACCGGCGATTGGGAAATCATCGACGGTCGTCTGGTGCAAAAGAAGACCGGTCTGCCGAGCAATCAGTCCACCGGGGACAGTATTTACCTTGGGGAATCCACTTGGGGGAATTATACCTTAACCGTAGACGCTCAGATTTTATCCGGTTCGGAAGGCTTCTTAATCCCGATCGCCGTGAAAGACTCCAAAAACAGTATTTTCTGGAATATTGGCGGTTGGAACAATACTGTTTCTTGTCTGCAAACCGTAACGGATAATGTGAAAAGCGGACAAATCGCCGGTACCGTCAGAAATGCGTCTTTTTCTGCTGATCAGGTGTATCAGCTCAAAGTCGTCGTCAATGACGATCAAGTGACGTGTTATATTGACGATGTCGAATATGTCAATTACACTTCCAGAACGCCTTCTCCTCTTTACGAGACAGCCTCTGTGGACGCAAATGGAGACTTAATCCTCAAAATCGTCAATGTCGGGGTGAATCCTTATCAGCTGGCTATTACATTAGCTGACTGTGATATGAGCCTCTACGAAGAAACTGCTCATGTTACATTGCTGACCGGCGAAAACCCCAATGACACCAATAGTTACGCTAATCCCGAAATGATGGTGCCTACGGAGTTTGATCTATCCTTGGAAGAAGCATTGAATTATGATTGCCCGAAGTATTCATTGAGTGTGATTCGGTTTCATGCGAAATAGAACTTCGCGCGAAATAGAACTTCGCGTGAAATGAGTTTTCATGTGGAATTTCATTTCGCGCGAAGTTACTCTTTCGGTACTTAAATGATGGTTGCTACGAGTACGAAGGACACTTTCGCGGATACCGCCCGACAGATCTTTCTTTCTCTCGCGCTACGAGAAAATTGGGAAATCACGAATTTCTCCACAAGATTTCAAAAACGTCCGGGTCGGGGTCAATGCGCCATCCATGGCGCGTGACCCCTAAGCGCGCCGTCCATGGCGCGCTTTCCCTACATTTTCGTTTGGAGAAATTCGGATTTCCCTAATTTTCTCGCAGAGCTCGTTCAAGAAAGACTGCTCGGTCTGTATCCGCGAAAGTGTCCTTCTATGCTGTGGTAAAATCAACGAAAAGCACTATAAAGCTTTTTATCTGCCTTCTTTCCAAATGCTTAGCCTTAAAGCGAATGCGTGAATAGTAAGAGTTCATCGAATGAATTTTCTTCGAAATACAATGTTACAATGCATTAGGAAAGTATCAGATTCAGAGTAGAACAAAAGCAGCTCTGAGAAAACCTAGAACTGCTCTGAATGTGATTCTTTCCTATTGTACCAACTCGCGGACTATTTTCTGATAATTCGATTTAGAATTAGTTTTAAAAAGAAACATTTCTTCGAATTATCTGAAAATACGCATTAGTTTTAAGCCGAAAAAAGTGTATCATAATGCGTGAGACTTGACTAGCCATCGCGATAGCGATTTGGTACAATTTACGGGCAATGTCATTTACTTAACTGTAGTTCCCTGTGCGTTTTTCTAACTACATGTACAGATCCAGTATGAATGAGGCTTTAGCTGAGGGATGCAACCTGTAATTAGAAGTTTAAATCTTATAATTACGCAAACTGAGTTCCTTGCTTTTCTAAGGTCTTTGGCGTAGTTAGAAAAGCTAGTAGGGAACTATAGCTTAAGACTTCTACTACAGATGTCAACTACGGGAAGCGG
>JAISHZ010000219.1 GCA_031262285.1 Lachnospiraceae bacterium
GCCGACTTTTCCGGGATCAAATCCACCATGTCCGGCATCCACGACCACGCAAATCTCTTCTTTCTTGGGAATCACGTTTTTTGAATTGGCGACGACTGCTGCTTCACGTCCGACAAAAAGCATAGACACAACCAGTAATACACCCATAAGCATTGATAAAACTTTATACGAAGATTCGCTCAATCTTTCTCCTACAACGCTAATTCAAATAGAAATAAGCGTTGACTGATTACGACTCATAGGCTATCTTCCGCATAGGCAAATAGTGTATTGAACCAATTTTGTAATGGTCGTATACAAAGCTTAACGCGAAGGAAGGCATGAATCGTAACGTTGTCTTCTTTTAGGATATTTATATGAGCGTTTATTGAGAAACATGAAAATATCTTAGGACTTCGCATAATTCCGAATCAATTTCCAAACGGCTTCATTTCCATAACCGAGGCGCCAGATAGCGACACCGCCCAGATTGTTTACATTCATGACGTTTAATTTTACGCCAATGGAACGTTCATCTTCCAACCAAATTCGATAGAGACCGCTGTTCGTTTCCCATTCCATATAATTCTGGCAAGTTTCCTCATCCCAAACAGGCTCAATCGACGAATGATTGTCCAAAAAATCCTCTGTATTTCGTATGGTCAAATATTCATCTTGTACTTGTGCACCGTCAATTTTCCACAATATCGTATAAAAAGGAAGCGCGTTTATTACTTTTGCGGAAGGAACATCTTCGAGAGTTTTGGTGATTCCATTTTTGACATATCCAATACTTGCCACACTTCCGGGGTCATTGCTTCCGCTCCAATGTTCATCATATCCCATGATAATCACATAATCTGCGATCTGCCCTTGAATGTCCAAACGATAATAATCGTTATATTGAAACGGCACATAATTGTCAATCGACAAAATTAACCCCGCATTACGGCAAGAAACAGACAATTCTCTTAGAAATTGGATATAATGAGGTCCTGTATCCGCTCCAATTTTCTCGAAATCAAGATTAATGCCATCTACGGATAGTTCTAAGGACGCTTGAATCATATTTTCAATCATGTGTGTTCTAATGGTAGAGGAAGACAATACTTTGTACAGATCAAGAGGCGTATCCTCATCTAAACTATAATTAAAATCATCCCATACACCCCACACCATTAAGTCTAAATTGTGTGCACGTTCTACATAAGAAGCACTCGCATAACTGCGAAAATTGCCCTCTTCATCGCAAAGACTAAACCAAGTCGGCGCAATCACATTCATCCCTTCGGCAGCAGACGCAACGCTTGTAAGGGTATCATTACCGGCTTCTCCTCCGATAGCATGCCAGCCAAGACATATTTTTTTCTCAAGTGTCAAAGAAGTGTAATCAAATGCAGGTACATCGGTAACCGGAGTCTCTAAATCTGTGGTTTTGTCCGAAAGTCTCTTGTTTTCCACGTATCCGATCACCGAATCCGATGTTTTCACTTTACTCCAAGTCTCCATTTCTTCTAAAATCTCGACTTGGTCTCCTTTCGTCAGATCGCACAAGATATCACTTTTGATACCACCCAGTACGCGCAAATGTGTATCTTGCGTGATGGTCATTAATTCTCGAACTCCCCATTGCGTATAAATTTGAACATGAGAATCATACAGATCATAGGAAAAGTTACAAAAAAGTTTGATGTAATCGGCAGCTACGTAAATGACATCCTCTTCAACAAAGACAGCGGTGTATGCTTGATCCAACCCAAAATCGTATGACCAAGGCGCGTTCTCGCCAAACCCCGCACGTTTTACTTCGGTTGGCGTAGTAAAGAGAAGAGTTTGTTCTATCCTATCAACATAAAAATTATCCGAAAAATATTCATGAATAAATCCGAGATGAAAATATAAGATATTGTTACGGAGCAGACCTCTCTCCTCTAATAGTTCATCTTGAACCATAAGAGCGATGTGTTCTCCGTCGTAATCATAGTACTCAGTCAGCGATCGTCTCTCGTTTGAATAAGAGTATTTTTCCATGATCTGCTTGCCAAAAGTTAGACCTGCTATGAGAATAATGAGAATTAATGCTATTGCAACCGGAATTACTTTTTTCATTTGACACCCATTTCTGCCGTTGACACCTTACTATTTTGTAGCAGTCATATTCCGGCAATCACATCACTTATTCTGTTGTCGTTACAGTATATTTCGGTCTATAAGACCACTCGGAAAAATTGTTAGGATACCAAGATTCGTTACAATTCACATATTTACTCCCGTATGCGCGCCAACGGCGCGCGTACCAATCAAGGCGTTTGAAAGTTCCCTTACTTTCAAACTTGCTCCCGTCTGTGCGCCAACGGCGCACATCTTAATCAATGCGTTTGAAAGTTTCCTTACTTTCAAACTTTACCGATCTAAATTTAAAGATCGAGTATCTTGGTCGATTTGTGCAGGAATGTGCTTCGAAACATAATACGGTGAGCATATAAATTGCAATCCTGTTCAATAATCGTGCTTAGCACAGTGCAATCCGTAGGTACCAAGGGTATCATAGATACCAAAGGTATTATAGATACCAAATATACCAATGATACTATAGGTACAAATGATACGGTAGCTACTATACAGTGAAAGTGAAAGCGAGCGCAATTAAAAAGCGCTCGCTCTCCAATCAGCTTGTATTATAGCAAACTATGATAGGCAAGTCATTACCAAATTTCTCAACTTTAACTTGTCTGGCGATATTCAATTACGATTCATACGCATTGGCATATACTTAAAGTTTTTAGCATCAACCATAACGAGCTTAATGCTCCCAAAACAAGTAAATGAATAGCTCAGATGGGTACAAGTGTGAAAAAGGGAACTTGTAGGATAAGTGATTTGCGCGACAATACGAGAGGCCTTCCCGGTCTGCAAATTTCCCTTGCAGGTACGTTTGATTCCAATATAGGAAGCTATAAATGTGATATGTCATCGTACCTGGCAAAAAAGTTGACCTAGATTGGATACATCCAATACATGGAATGATAAAGTGGATCTTGTCTGAATAGTATGCTAAGAGATCTTTCGACCGTACAATGAATTTTTGTGGAATAATACAGGAAAAGTTGGATAAACGTAGTGAGTGAAGAATGGAACGGATGAATAATTATCCGTACAGAATTGGCAGAGTCAGAATTCTTTCCTTTGCCATATACTACTATAGATACAAAATGAAGGTGTTACAGTACTGAAAAACGAATCTTCCCTCCTTTCGGTACAGATTATCAAAAGAATCTCTGTGGAAGATTATAAACGTTCTGTTTTTGTTTTACAAGGCTTTACACTAAAAATTTTTAATTTGTGAATTATTTTTAAAAAGTAGAGACAGCTTATTGACTAAAGCGACACAAAAGGATAAGATACAAGTAAGTTAAACGCTTACAATTTAATTATAAGTTGTACATTTGCCACTGGATGGGGGAAGAGTACATTCATGGTAATTGTGTATGTATGATTCCGAATTTGTCGGCTATAATACCTCAGAGCAGACGTTATTGGATCCCCATGAAAAATGAGAAAGTCATTTCGCTGTGGCCACACCTGAATATATTCAGAAAGGAGGGTTGCGTATGAAAATAGAAAAAGTAAATGATAACCAAATCCGATGCACCCTTACTCGGGAGGATTTGGCTAGCCGTGAGTTAAAAATCAGTGAGCTTGCCTACGGTTCAGAGAAGGCAAAAAACCTATTCCGTGATATGATGCAGCAAGCGAATTTTGAATTTGGCTTCGAAGCGGAAGACATCCCACTGATGATAGAAGCTATACCGATGAACGCGGAATGTATTGTGCTAATTATCACCAAAGTAGAAGATCCGGATGAATTGGATACCAGATTCTCCCGATTTGCTCCTTCTGTTCATGATAACGAAGAAGAGTTTGAGGAAATGGACGAAGACATTCCGGAAAATGCGGATGAGGTGATGGAGTTGTTTCGACGTTTACACGAGCATCACAAGAACCCGGAAGATCAGGCAGAACGTGTCAAGAAAGGTCAAGCAAAGACTTCTGCGGAGAATAAAAATGTGACTCGCGTTTTTCGCTTCGATTCTTTGCGTGCTGTTGTGAATGTTTCAAAGCTTTTTACTACTTTGCAACCAATCAAAAGCTCTCTTTACAAAGACTCAGCGAAAGGCAAATATATTTTGTCTATGACGCAACATCGTATGAAACCGGAGATCTTCACTTTGGTGTGCAATACCATTTCGGAGTACGGATCTATCCAAAAAATACAATCGTCCGGGTTAGCATATATGTCAGAGCATTATGAGCCTTTACTCATTGGTAATGCGTTAAGTACGTTGGCTGATGTATGACAAAAAAGGGTTATTTTACAAGCGTATAATCTTATAACAAAACGGTAACGACCCTATTGTAATGAATAGATCGATACCGTTTTTGTTTGAAAATGAATAACACACGCGACCCCAAGAGGGTCACACGCGACTCCAAGAGGGTCACACGCGACCCTCTTGGGGTCGCGCTTCTTACGATCACGCTGATAGTGCAGTGATCGAGGTTAGCAATGCATCAACGTCCATGCCGTGAACCAAAGCCGCGTCTTCCAATGACTCTCCTTGTGCAGAAGGACAACCCAAGCAGTGCATACCGGCTTCCATCAAAACAGAAGCAGCATTAGGGTTTGTCCTTAATATTTCGCCAATAGTCATATCCTTCGTGATTTCTGCCATAGGATCTCCTTTCCGTAATATTCTTTGGTAACGTTCCTTACGCATACCCAATAAGCAAACTACGCTTATTAGTATAATACTTTCCCCTTTTTTTTACAAGATAATCAAAAAGCCAAATTTAATTGCAAATGATTGAATAATGTGGTAAACTCAAACAAATTCAGTATGAATGATGAATGAACGATTACCAAATAGATATCATACAAGGAAGATCAAAGATAGGAAATGTAGTCAAGCTTGATTAATATTCATGAGTCATTTTTCGCGCAGTCAAAATTGTGAAATAGGTGCAATTTTGTGAGTATAGCAATCTAATGTGCTATTATGCGCGACGAAAGGGTGAATAGCGGTCAAGCTGTTACTATTCAAAGGTTGCATCCAACGTAGTCGAATTCGTAAAGATGTTTGCAAGCAAAAATCGCCTTCAAACGTTTTGATTCGACTGCGCAGCAAATCGCCTGCGAGTGGGAGCAAATGAACCATTTCGCAAGAGCGCAACCTAAGATGTTGCTGGGAATGCAGTAGGCGTGAATCGTTACGCTAAGCTTGTTTATATGAAGATGTACTCGATTCAAAGTGCGGTATTAAGTTTGAAAGTAAGGGAACTTTCAAACGCTTTGATTGATACGCGTACCGTTGGCACGCAGACGGGAATAAGTATGAGGTTTGACCGATTGATTCTATGAAAACAAAAGTGATACAAATAAAAGAACCCTATAAAGCTTGTGTGACAGATTCTGCCCTGCAAGAAGCCGGTATGATCATTAGAAACGGCGGGCTTGTAGCGTTTCCCACTGAAACAGTCTATGGTCTGGGCGCAGATGCGCTTTGTGCGCAAGCTTCACGCAAGATTTATGCCGCAAAAGGGAGACCGTCCGACAATCCCCTCATTATTCATATAGCCAAGTGGGAAGATATCTATCAGATAGTCGAAAAGATCTCGGATGAAGCGAAGATGTTAGCGAAT
>JAISHZ010000237.1 GCA_031262285.1 Lachnospiraceae bacterium
CGAAAGAACATTCGCATGGAACGCTTGGATGAAACAGCGCAAGACGAACTTCAAAGCGGCGTCGATACATTTTTAGTAGGAACAATGTCGCAGCAATACATGAAAATATTTGACCAAGATGATCAACCATTAACACTTTCCGGCGGGGAAATCGCAGTTCCGAGGAAAGAAGCAACCAGAGCAGGGCTATCGATTGGGGAACCCATTACTATCCGCTTTGGTGAAGTGGATAGAACCTTTACCATTGCAGCGTTTACCAAAGATGTTGTTTTTGGATCTCGTTCTGTCTCCGTCACGGCGTATTATATCTCCAAAGAAGAGTATGATGAGATCGCGACCTTGCCAAATGTGGCCAGCATCGCACTCGTGATGGCAGAAACCGTATCCGGAGACAGTTTTGGGAACAACGTAGAGAATGATTTAAGGGATGCTTCCAAGAGTGAAATCACGGAACTGCTTTTATCAGACCTACGCAAAGCCGGATTACTGAGCGGAGCAACGTTTCCGAAAGCTCTTTTGCGTTACGCATACATGGTGGATGTACTAATCGCCTCGATCCTTACTGTGGTAAGTATTTGTCTGATCTTGATCGCATTTTTGGTTCTGCGATTCACCATCGTACTGACGATACGAGAGAATTACAAAGAAATCGGTATCATGAAAGCGATCGGGATGAATGAAGCGAGTATTGGTCGTATCTACCTTGTCAAATACTTAGGGATGTCCGTAGGCGGTGGTCTGCTTGGCTTACTGTTTAGTTTTCCGGTCGGGGATACCATGCAAAACATGACAATGAACAATGTCATACTCGCGAGTAGTCATTCGATGATTCAATTTTGGCTACATCTTCTGTGTGCTTGTATCGTCGTAGCACTTGTCTTGTTCTTTTGCTGGCGGAATTTAAGAAAATTGTCCAAAATCTCGACGATGCAAGCAATTCGAAATGGAAGCAACGCGGAACGTTATCGGGCGAAAACCATCCTCCCCTTGCAAAAGCGAAAGAAGATGGGAACCATTTGGTATATGGCATGCAATGATATTTTGTGTCACTTTAAACGTTATGTGGCTTTGATTTTAGTCTATACGATTGCGATACTAATGACACAACTATGTTTATCTGCGCTGCATACCTTAAACTCGGAGGATATAGTTGTTCATTTTTCCATGCGCAACGTAACATGTTACATGGATAAAGGCGCACAATACATCGCTGATTTTGATCCTAAGAATATGGTCGATGAAATGCAAGCGATACAAGAAAACTTAGCGCAAAATGGGATCGAATGTCGTGTTTATAGCGAAGCACAGTACGGCGTAACTTGTTATTCCGCCGATCCGGAAGAGATCTTTGGTGCATATGCGTGGCAGGCGATCAATTACAACGCACAGGATTATAGGCAGACAGAGGGACGCTTTCCCAAATACGACAATGAAGTCACGATGACGAAGTTACTGGCGAAAAAGATGAATGTGGAAATCGGGGACGAAATTACATTGATTTTTCCTTGGGGAGAGAAAAAATTCTTGATCACAGGGAGTTATGAAAGCATGGACAATCTGGGAGAAGGAATGCGTTTTAACACGGATGTTCAACTGGATGCGAACGCGCTATTAGCATTGATGCCATATCACGTTGAAGTTTTATCTAATATCCCTCAAAATGAAGCGATGGAACGAATTGCCGAATTGTATCCGGAGTTCACGATCAAAACGACAAAGGAATATCTCGCGCGGTTTCTCGGTAGTTATTTGCAACAACTTCAGGTTCTGGTAACGATTGTCACGATTTTATCCTTTGGGATAGCGAGCCTCGTAACTGTCTTGATGTGCAAGGGATTTTTGAGTCAAGAACGAGGAGAGGTGGCGATTTTGAAGAGTATAGGATATACCGATCGCATATTGAAATGTTGGCAAAGTTTGCGAATTTTGATTAGCGTTAGCGCGGCTGTACTGTTGGGTAGTCTTTTGTCTATCGCACTTATGCCGGTTACGATCAGCCCGCTTTTCGGGATGTTAGGTTCAGCGATTGACTTGGTGATCAAACCGTTGGAATTCTTTGTACTATATCCGGTGTCCTTGATCGTGGTTGGCGGAAGTTGCGCCTATTTAGCGGTCGCAGAGTTAAGCAAAATTCAATGTCGCGAAGTGAATTCCATTGAATAAATAATAAGCCACCAAATGCAAAAAAACGAGTCGTAACGGATCAAAAAATATGCAACAAATAAATGGAGGTGCTAAATGAAAAAAGCATTGTATGTGAAAGACTTGTGTAAAACATATATTGTAAACAAGAGACAAAATAACGTCCTGCGAAATGTGAATTTTTCGATTCCCGAAGGGGAACTGACCGCGATCATGGGTCCTTCCGGATCAGGGAAATCCACATTGCTCTACGCCGTCAGCGGAATGGATCAACCTACCGCCGGGATCGTAGATTTCTTCGGCGAAGAAGTTGCTTCCTATAGCGCGGCGAGGATGAGTCAAGTGCGCTTAGCAGAGATGGGCTTCATATTTCAACAGATGTATTTTTTGAAAAATCTCACGATTTTTGATAACATTATCCTACCAGCCTATCAGCTACCCCAAAATAAAGGCGCGCAAAAAAGAAAAGAAGTCAACGAACGTGCCAGAAAACTCATGCACAAATTGGGTATCAATCAGATTGCACAAAACGACATCCGAGAAGTATCCGGTGGAGAATTGCAGAGAGCATGTATTTGTAGGAGCTTAATCAATCACCCCAAAATGCTTTTTGCAGACGAACCCACGGGTGCGCTCAACCAACAAAATTCCAAAGAAGTCATGGAGGAGCTATCAAGAATCAACCAAGAAGGAACCACGATCATGTTGGTCACCCACGACATGAAAGTAGCGGCGAAGAGTGACCGCATTCTTTATATCGAAGATGGAACGATCAAAGGGGAATTTGCTTTGGGAAAACGAGAAGCGGAGCATTCAGACAAAGAGCGTGAAGCGAAGGTTACCATGTGGCTTGCGCAGATGGGGTGGTAGAAAGGTGCGGTGGAAAGAAGAGGTAGCCAAGGGACGGAAAATGATATAAGATACTGCGATGACAGAGGGGTACACCATGGTAGATATATTATTGATAGAAGATCATACAGAGCAAGCGCAGCTGTTGGCTCGATTTTTAGCCAAGGATGGGTACCGAATCGAAGCGATTACCACCGGAGAAGCAGCCCTTTCCTACCTGCGTTCAAATGGTGCAAAATTGATCATACTCGACATCATGCTACCCGGGATAGATGGTTTTAGCGTCTGTGCCGCGATTCGCAAGGAAAGCAATGTACCCATCCTCGTCCTAAGCGCTCGTATGGACAAAGAAGATCAGATGAATGGCTTTCATTTGGGCGCGGATGATTACCTAGAAAAACCAATCGATATGGATATCCTACGAGCGAAGATCGGCGCGTTGATGCGACGCAATTACAGCCTCAAGCAAACGAATATGCTGCTCCACTCCGGAGCGTTACGCGTGAATCGGGACAATAGAGAGGTGCAATGGGGTGATAACTTGCTCCCTCTAACCATGAAGGAATATGAATTGCTGCTTGTGTTCATCGAAAATCCGGGAAAAACCTTACGCAAAGAGTTTCTTTTCGGGAAAATATGGGGAGACCAATCCGAAAGTGAGAATCAAACGCTCACCGTCCATGTGAAAATGCTACGCGATAAAATTGAGAAAAATCCCAAGAATCCCCAACGAATCAAAACAATCTGGGGAGTTGGCTATCGATATGAAGAGATAGAGGAAGACGATAGCGAACCGGAACCATAGAACGTCTGTAACAAAAGGTCACCATGCAAACGTTCGCCGATGAACGTTTCCGCTGCGATTTTGTGCAAAAAAGCTTTAAACGGTAATCGGCGAACGCGTGAAATTCAGTACAAAACGAATGCGCAACAGTACTATTCACACCTAAGGCGTTGAAAGCAACCTAAAAATAGACAGCGAGCTTACCAATATGAATCAATCGAAAGGGAACAGCAGATACGGAAACAAACACAAATCGAAATCGCTTGGCAGGTTCCATGTGCTGATAGTGGGGGTAGGCGGACTCTACCTCTTTTTCGCTGTTCTGGTTTATTGGAGCGCCACACACCCACCCAAAACATTGGATAAAGCGTATCTCATCGATGTCAATGAATTGTTAAATCGCCTAAAAACGCTTGATTTGACCTCAGCCCCCCCGGATGAAGCAGCACTATCCCGCGCCCTAAGTACAGAGGGGATGACATACGCTCAAGAAGCTTTCTGGGTAGAGCGAACCATATCACAGGAAGAACAACTGACCACCCTGTTTCAAAATCCTCTCGGACTCTTGCACCACATCGAACCGGTGATAGAGGAGGGGGAATGGGTGGGGTATTTATGTGTGTATTATCAGCAATTGCAACAACCAAACGGCTCTTGGTTAATCGTATGTGTTGGTCTGATTTGTATGGGAAGCGCAACCATCCTTCTTCTATTATATATCCGTAAACATTTCATCATAGCATTTCATCGATTTCAAAGCCTGCCCATGGAGCTGGCCAAAGGACGTCTGGATGTCGAAATACCGGAATCGAAAAGCCGTTATTTCGGGAAGTTTGCGTGGGCGCTGTCAATGTTGCGGGATACGCTAAGAAGCGCAAAAAAGAATGAACTTCGCTTGGAAAAAGAGAAAAAGATGATGGTATTGTCCATTTCACACGATATCAAAACACCTGTCAATACGATCCGCCTATATGCGCAAGCCATTACCGATGGCCTGTATCAAACAGAAGAAATACGAACCGCAGCAGAACGCATATACGCCCATACAGTGGAAATCGAAACCTTTGTAGCCGCGATACGAGAGGCGAGCACACAGGACCTATTACCGGACGCCATCCCACTATCGGACTTTTACTTCCATGACCTCATAGCAGCCATAGAAGCCTATTTTACCCCCAAATGCGAACTACTTGGCATTTCCTTGACTATCCATCCATTTGAAAACACCCTTGTACGAGGCAATTTGGATTACGCATTACGTGCTGTGGAAAACATCATGGAAAATGCATACAAATACGGAGACGGCGGATGGATCGAAATCTCTATTTTCGAGGAAGAAAACTACCGCTTGCTGCAAATAAAGAACAGCGGAGACGCTGTCCGAGAAGAGGAAGTACCACATTTATTCGAAAGCTTCTTTCGCGGACAAAACGCCCATTTGCGCCACGAACAAGATGGGAGTGGCTTAGGACTCTATATCGCGCGCGAGATTCTCAGAAAAATGCAAGGCGAGGCATATGCGCAACGAGAGGCAGATGGGATGAGCTTCGTACTAGTATTTCGTGTGTGATATAGCGGTTCGTCCGGGATACATTACCTTTAACGTAGATCAGCGAACGCCTGAATAATAACAGAAAAATAAAATTTGACAGCCACAATTTGCTGTGCTATAGTGATCGAGGTTTCCAAACCTGCCGAAGACAGTAGGTGTTTGCGCAAGCGAACATAAATCCTACCGAGGGGATGAGCACATAGCTAATATGTCATCATGCTATCTCCCCAAAAGAAGGGAGATTTTTTATTTACCCGAGCGGCAAAAAACGAAGAAGGAGGTTCGAAATGGCTAAAGTTGAACTCAAAAAGCCTATTGTAGACGAAATTGCAGCAGGCATCAAAGACGCACAGTCAGTAGTATTGGTTGACTACCGCGGTCTAACAGTGGAACAAGAAACACGCTTACGCAAAGATCTTCGTAACGCAGGGATTGTATACAAAGTTTACAAAAATACCCTAATGAACAAAGCGTTTCAAGGTACGCCGTGTGAAGCACTTGCGCCGTATCTAAATGGTCCGAGCGCGATCGCTTATTCGACAACCGACGCTGTGGCACCCGCAAGATTACTCGCACAGTTTGCGAAAACAGCGGACAAGCTCAAGTTCAAAGCCGGTGTTGTGGAAGGAACTGCATACGACGCCAAAGGGATGGCTCTCGTTGCCACTGTTCCCGCAAGAGAAGAACTACTATCGAGACTGCTCGGAAGTATGCAGTCGCCGATTACCAACTTTGCACGTGTTCTCAAGCAGATCGCTGAAAAAGACAGTGCACCCGCTACTGAAGAAGCGGCAGTAGACGCGCAAGAACCAGTAACAGCTTAACGCTGGATATCGAGCAAAACGTATTTTTGCCCAAGATGGCGAACCAAATGAAAATGGAGGATAGAAAAATGGCAAAGCTTACAACGCAGGAATTTATTGATGCAATTAAAGAGTTATCTGTAATGGAATTAAACGATCTGGTGAAGGCTTGCGAAGAGCAATTCGGCGTTTCCGCAGCAGCAGGCGTAGTTGTAGCCGCAGCAGGTCCTGTCGAAGAAGTGGAAGAGAAGACGGAATTTGACGTAGAGCTTACCGAGATCGGCAGTGAAAAAGTACAAGTCATCAAAGTGGTTCGTGAAGCAACCGGACTTGGATTGAAGGAAGCGAAAGACTTGGTTGACGGCGCGCCGAAACTTGTAAAAGAAGCGGTTCAAAAAGACGAAGCGGAAGCTCTCAAGAAGAAACTCGAAGATGTCGGAGCGAAAGTTACGATCAAATAATGATTACCTGTTAGTATCACAGTGATCGTAAAGCAAAATCCGATTTGAGAATCCGAAAATCCCTCTCCCTTTCATCTGCCCGAGCAGAAATGCTTGCCACAGATTATTCGGGTGGGATTTTTTATTTTTCTTTCTATTAACACTTGACCTCGTCCAATAGTTGTGCTACTATGTAAAATGCGCTATTGTGCATAGCTATACTCATTTTTGTACCGCTACGCGCAAAAAAGCCGTCAATTAAGCGTTTTAGATGATCATTTTTTGACGTAAAAGGTTTTTGTACTCAGTAAGGGGATTGTAAGCAGCAGGGTAAAATCTAAGAGAACGGGGTGAAGCGTTAATGGAAAAGAACAGAATACGACCGATTGCGAACAGCAAGAATATGCGTATGAGTTACTCAAAACAAAAAGAAGTTTTACAGATGCCCAACTTGATTGAAGTCCAAAAAGATTCCTATCAATGGTTTCTTAATGAAGGATTGAGAGAAGTATTTGATGACATTTCGCCGATCGCGGATTACAGCGGACATCTGAGTTTGGAATTTGTGGATTTTGAACTTTGCAAAAACGATGTCAAATATTCGATCACGGAATGCAAAGAACGAGATGCCAATTATGCTGCCCCTTTAAAGGTTAAGGTTCGACTATACAACAAAGACAAGGAAGAAATCAACGAACATGAGATCTTCATGGGTGATTTACCGCTAATGACCGATACCGGAACCTTTGTGGTCAACGGTGCGGAGAGAGTAATCGTCAGTCAGTTGGTGCGTTCCCCCGGTATCTACTACTCCATCGGTCATGACAAAATTGGTAAAAGACTTTTTTCCTGCACAGTAATACCCAATCGTGGCGCATGGTTAGAGTATGAGACTGACTCTAATGATGTCTTTTACGTACGTGTTGATCGTACTAGGAAAGTCCCGATTACGGTATTGATCCGTGCGCTGGGAATTGGCACGAATGATGAAATTCGTGAAGTGTTCGGCGATGAACCTAAGATGGAAGCTAGCCTTGCCAAAGACACAGCGGAAAGTTACCAAGAAGGTCTCTTGGAATTATATAAAAAGATACGCCCCGGCGAACCATTAAGCGTAGAAAGTGCGGAGAATCTCATCCATTCCATGTTTTTTGATCCCAGAAGATATGATTTGGCGAGAGTAGGACGCTACAAATTCAACAAAAAACTTGCGATGCGTAATCGTATTCGTGATCGCATTCTTTCCGATGATGTGGTTGATCACGAGACAGGTGAGATTCTTGCGCTTGCGGGCACGAAAGTAACGCTTGAGCTTGCGGATCAGATTCAGAATTGTGCGGTTCCGTTTGTGATGATTGAAACAGAAGAACGCAATGTTCGCGTGATCTCCAATATGATGGTGGACATGACTCACTACGTGGATTGTGACCCGAAGCAATTGGGCATTCATGAACAAGTATTTTATCCTGTTTTGAAGCAGCTACTGGATGAATATGCTTCCGATCCGGAGAAACTTGCAGAAGCCATTAAGAAAAATGCCGCAAAGTTGGTGCCCAAATATATTACCAAAGAAGATATCATTGCTTCTATCAATTACAATGTCCATTTAGAATACGGCATCGGGAATGACGACGACATTGACCACTTAGGTAATCGTCGTATCCGTGCAGTCGGTGAACTGTTACAGAACCAATACCGTATTGGTCTTTCCAGAATGGAACGAGTCGTACGAGAGAGAATGACTACCCATGATTCCGAAGATATTTCACCGCAGGCATTGATTAATATCAAACCGGTGACCGCAGCGGTCAAAGAATTTTTCGGATCTTCGCAGCTCTCTCAGTTTATGGATCAAAACAACCCTTTGGGTGAATTAACACATAAGAGACGACTTTCCGCCTTAGGACCGGGAGGTCTATCGAGAGAACGTGCCGGTTTCGAGGTACGTGACGTGCATTATTCCCACTATGGCAGAATGTGCCCGATTGAGACTCCGGAAGGTCCCAACATCGGTTTGATCAACTCATTGGCTAGTTACGCACGGATCAATGAGTACGGTTTTGTGGAAGCACCTTACCGCAAGATAGACAAAAGCGATCCTGCGAATCCTCGCGTAACAGACGATGTGGTTTATATGACCGCAGATGAAGAGGACAATTATCATGTTGCCCAGGCGAATGAATTGTTAGACGAGGAAGGGCACTTTGTAAGAAATTCCGTAGCCGGTAGATTTCGCGAAGAAACACAGGAATATCCCAAGGAAATGTACGATTACATGGACGTTTCCCCTAAGATGGTATTTAGTGTAGCGACCGCATTGATTCCGTTCCTTGAAAACGACGACGCGAATCGTGCGCTGATGGGCTCCAATATGCAACGGCAGGCAGTGCCTCTGATGACGACGCAAGCGCCTGCAGTCGGAACCGGTATGGAAGTCAAAGCAGCGGTTGACTCGGGTGTATGTATTATCGCAAAGGATGATGGAGTCGTTACTTATGTAGATTCCCGCAATATTAAGGTTCAATATGACAGCGGGGAGACAGAAGAGTTTCGTTTATCGAAGTTTACACGAAGCAATCAATCCAACTGCTACAATCAGAAGCCAATCGTGATGAAAGGGCAGCGTTTTATTAAGGGAGAAGTCATTGCAGATGGTCCGTCTACCTGTCAAGGGGAACTGGCACTTGGTAAGAATCCCCTTATCGGATTTATGACATGGGAAGGGTACAACTACGAGGATGCTGTTTTATTAAGCGAGCGACTGGTACAAGAAGATGTTTATACTTCTGTACACATTGAAGAATACGAAGCAGAAGCCAGAGATACCAAATTAGGACCCGAAGAAATCACACGCGACGTACCGGGCGTAGGTGATGAAGCACTCAAAGACTTAGATGAAAGAGGCATTATCAGAATCGGTGCCGAAGTACGTGCCGGAGATATTTTGGTCGGGAAAGTCACCCCCAAAGGGGAGACGGAATTAACCGCTGAGGAACGTTTATTGCGTGCGATTTTCGGAGAAAAAGCGCGCGAAGTGCGAGATACTTCTTTGAAAGTACCTCACGGTGAATACGGTATCGTGGTAGATGCCAAGGTATTTACCAGAGAGAATAGCGACGAACTATCACCCGGTGTGAACGAATCCGTAAGGATTTACATCGCACAGAAAAGAAAGATTTCTGTGGGAGACAAAATGGCCGGACGCCATGGCAATAAAGGTGTTGTATCTAGAGTTCTTCCTGTAGAGGATATGCCATATCTTCCAAATGGTAGACCACTTGATATCGTACTCAATCCGTTGGGCGTTCCCTCTCGTATGAACATCGGGCAAGTGTTGGAGATCCACCTTTCTCTTGCGACCAAAGCGTTGGGATTCGATGTAGCGACACCGGTTTTTGACGGCGCGAATGAGAATGATATCATGGATACGTTGGATTTGGCGAATGATTATGTCAACTTAACATGGGAGGAATTTGAACGTAAACATAAAGAAGAACTTTTGCCGGAAGTCATGGCATATCTGTACAAGAACCGCGCGCACCGCAAAGTTTGGAAAGGGGTACCGATCTCTCGTGACGGACGAGTTCGCTTGCGCGACGGACGGACTGGTGAATTCTTTGATAGCCCGGTTACGATCGGGCATATGCACTATTTGAAGCTGCACCACTTGGTAGACGATAAGATTCACGCACGTTCTACCGGACCATATTCGCTTGTGACGCAGCAACCTCTTGGCGGGAAAGCGCAATTTGGCGGTCAAAGGTTGGGCGAAATGGAAGTGTGGGCGCTTGAAGC
>JAISHZ010000239.1 GCA_031262285.1 Lachnospiraceae bacterium
AGGCTATGTATCCCGGACGAACCGCACAGAGCCGAGGGGAGTTTTGGGTGTTAGACTCTCTGAGCGTTCCGATGAGCCCGAGCATGGTCTCTATCTCCACAGAACGTATAACACCCAAAACTCCCCTCGGCTCTGTGCGGTTCTGTGCATCGATAGGCTATAAACGTAGAGCGGCGAACCCGTGAAGTGTAACATAGTATCAACTATCAAGCGTTTTCAAGCAGAAAACACTTGCGTGATACTTGGATTTTGTGTATCATGGGTAAAGATATGCCGTCAAATTCAATGGCGGTTCGATAGGTTATGAAAAGAAGACGAATCGTCCGGCGGACAAGCCGACGAGATACGCAAAAGGAGGTATCATGGGCATAGTATTGACAGAGGGAGCGGAAGCGACTGCGGCAACAGGTGGCGGAAGTAGCTTTATCATCATCATCTTGTTGTATGCAGCTGTATTCGGAGGAATGTACTTCATTTTTATGAGACCGCGTCGCAAAGAAGAAAAGCGAATGGCAGCAATGCTATCTACACTTGCAACCGGAGACTATGTACTGACAAACGGCGGATTCTACGGCGTAGTGATTGATATATCAGATGACACTGTCATCGTTGAGTTTGGAAGCAACAAGAACTGTCGTATCCCTATGCAGAAGGCGGCAATCTCTCGCGTGGAAAAAGCGAATGAGGCGTAAGTGAGCGTCACATCGACCTCTAATAGACTGTAGTCGCAGCAAAAGCGACGCAGTCTCTTTTGCTATTAAGGTATCTTTATTGAAAAGCAATCTTTCCAATCGCAAACACACATATGGTGCGTAGATAGGAGTCATATGAAACTCAATCTTGCTTGTATTCCGGGGGACGGGATCGGACCGGAGATCATTAGAGAAGCGCAAAAAGTATTAGCTGTTATGGCAAAGAAGTTTGGACATGATATCGTATGGGATACCTTATTACTGGGAGGAGCATCCATTGATCGGTATGGAGTGCCGTTGACCGAAGAAGTCATCGCAAGAGCGAAAGCAGCGGATGCGGTGCTGATGGGTTCCATCGGTGGAGATACCGTCACCTCTCCTTGGTATCAACTCCCGGCGAATTTACGACCCGAAGCAGGACTTTTAGGAATCAGAAAAGCATTGAATCTATTTGCAAATTTGCGCCCCGCTTTGCTATTCCCGCAACTGGCACATTCCTGTCCGTTAAAAGCTGAAACGATCGAAGGAGGCTTTGACCTATTAATCGTCAGAGAATTGACCGGCGGATTGTATTTCGGAGAGCGGCAAACCAAAGTAGTCAATGGAAAGCGTCAAGCGACGGATACACTTGTTTATCATGAAGATGAGATTCGCCGTGTGGTGAAGAGAGCATTCGAAGCTGCAAGTGTGCGGCGCAAAAAAGTGACTAGCGTGGACAAAGCCAATGTTTTGGATTCTTCCAGACTATGGCGTGCGGTGACCATAGAAGTGGCAAAAGATTACCCCGATATTACGCTCGAACATATGCTGGTCGACAACTGCGCGATGCAATTGGTCAAGAATCCGGCTCAGTTTGACGTGATTGTAACAGAGAATATGTTTGGGGATATCTTATCCGACGAAGCCAGTATGATAACGGGATCGATCGGGATGTTGGCAAGTGCGAGCCTTAACGATACGAAATTTGGATTGTATGAACCCAGTCATGGGGCAGCTCCCGACATCGCCGGAATGGACGTGGCCAATCCGATTGCTACGATCCTCAGCGCCGCGATGATGCTGCGATACAGTTTTGAGTTGGAAGAAGAAGCAGCGTGGATCGAAGAACAGGTGCGCAAAACACTGGAAGCAGGCTATCGAACGGCGGATTTGTTGCAGATGGAATCAACGAGTCATTCCCTCATCAAAGTAGGATGCAGTGCGATGGGTGATCAGATAGGAGCGATATGAAAAGTGAATCAGTCAAAACAGGGGTAGCACAGGCACCCCACAGAAGTTTATTCAATGCCTTGGGGTATACGGAAGAAGAGAGACGCCGTCCCATGATCGGCATCGTGAGTTCCTACAATGAGATCGTTCCGGGGCACATGAATCTGGACAAAATCACTGAAGCGGTGAAGCTGGGTGTGGCGATGGCAGGAGGAATGCCTGTGGTATTTCCGGCGATCGCGGTATGTGATGGCATTGCCATGGGACACGTAGGGATGAAATATTCCCTTGTGACACGAGATTTGATCGCCGACAGCACCGAATGTATGACGATTGCACATGGATTTGACGGATTGGTCTGCATACCCAATTGTGACAAAAACGTCCCGGGACTTTTGATGGCAGCGGCACGAGTCAATATACCGACGATCTTTGTATCCGGAGGACCGATGCTTGCCGGGAAAGTGAAAGGGCAGCGTACCAGTCTGACTTCTCTTTTTGAAGCGGTCGGGAGTGTAGCAGCAGGAACCATGACAGAGGATGATCTGACCGAATACGAAGAAAAAGGCTGTCCGACCTGCGGTTCTTGTTCCGGTATGTATACCGCCAATTCGATGAATTGCTTGACCGAAGCAGTCGGAATGGGACTGGGTGGAAATGGGACGATCCCTGCCGTCTATTCGGCGCGGATCCGTCTGGCCAAACACGCCGGGATGAAGATCATGGAACTGGTGGAAAAGAATATATGTCCGCGTGATATCATGACGCAAGAAGCATTTTTCAACGCGTTGGCAGTCGATATGGCACTTGGTTGCTCGACCAACTCCATGCTGCATTTACCGGCGATCGCCAAAGAAGCGGGAGTGAATCTCAATCTGGATATCGCCAACGAGATTTCATCGAAAACACCGAATCTATGTCATCTGGCACCTGCCGGACATACTTATATAGAGGATCTGTATGAAGCGGGCGGAGTATACGCCGTGATGAACGAATTGGCAAGGAAAGATCTGTTGCATCTGGATGTGATGACAGTCAGCGGCAAGACGATGGGGGAAAATATCGAAGGTTGTACGAACAAAGATCCCCAAGTCATTCGCCCGATTGACAATCCGTATTCTGCAACAGGCGGAATCGCTGTTTTAAAAGGAAATTTGGCTCCCGATGGCGCAGTCGTGAAGCAAAGCGCTGTAGCAAGCACCATGTTGGAACATACCGGTCCGGCACGTGTCTTTGAATGTGAAGACGACGCGATCCAAGCGATTCGAGGCGGCAAGATCGTCGCCGGAGACGTGGTGGTCATTCGCTATGAAGGTCCTAAGGGAGGACCGGGTATGCGAGAAATGTTGGCGCCGACTTCTTCCATCGCAGGGATGGGACTTGGAGAGAGTGTTGCTTTGATTACAGACGGTCGCTTTTCAGGTGCTTCGAGAGGTGCATCCATCGGACACGTATCTCCGGAGGCAGCTTTGGGAGGACCGATCGCTCTTGTCCAAGAAGGGGATCTGATTCATGTCAATATTCGTGAGAATCAATTGGAATTGTTGGTATCCGATGAAGAGATGAAGGTCCGTAGACAAAATTGGAAGCCTCGCGAACCGGAGGTTACCACCGGCTATTTGGCGCGTTATCGCGCGATGGTTACCAGTGGGGATAAGGGAGCGATATTAGAAGTTCCTAAACAATCATAAGAAACCAAGGGTAAAACGCTCAAATAGAGCTTTCACAAGAGCGAATACAAGAATAAGCGTGCTGCGAACGCGCACCGCCGCACGCAGACGGGAGCAAGTTTGAAAGTAAGAAGACTTTCAAACGCCTTGATTAAGATGTGCGCCGTTGGCGCACAGACGGGAGCACATTTGAAAGGAACTTTCAAATTCCTTGATAAACACGCGTGCCTTTGGCACGCAGACGGGAGCTAATATGCAATTGAACGGTTCACAGATCATCGTGGAATGTCTGAAAGAACAAGGAGTTGATACGGTATTTGGGTATCCGGGGGGTACGATCTTAAATGTTTATGATGCTTTATATCAACATCAAGATGAGATCAAACATATATTGACTTCTCACGAGCAGGGTGCAGCTCACGCTGCGGACGGATATGCACGCGCCACGGGTAAGACAGGAGTCTGCATGGCCACCAGTGGTCCCGGAGCGACCAATTTGGTCACAGGGATTGCTACCGCTTATATGGATTCGATTCCTTTGGTTTGCATTACGGCAAACGTTGCCCTGCCGCTGTTGGGAAAGGACTCCTTTCAAGAAATCGACATCGCCGGTGTGGTAATGCCGATAACGAAGCATAGTTATATCGTAAAAAATGTAGATATTTTGGCAGATACGATTCGAAAAGCATTTGTGATCGCTAAGAGCGGTCGTCCGGGTCCTGTTCTGGTAGATGTGACCAAGGATGTGACGGCAGCAATCTGCGAATATACGTCGCTTTCTGCTTGCGGATGCGATGCCAAGACGCAAAAGCCGAAACCTGCGTCGGAACAGTCCGCATTGCGCGATCCTTTGGCACTACAGGGACAAGAAGATATTTTGGATAAAGTGATCAAACTCATCGAGCAGTCCTCCAAACCTTTCATTTATCTGGGAGGAGGTGCGATTATCTCCCAAGCGACGAAAGAAGTCGCGCAGTTTGCGGAGCTGATCGACGCGCCTGTATGCGATACGCTGATGTCAAAAGGAGCGTTCGACGGTAGAAGCGATCGCTATACCGGTATGGTAGGAATGCACGGGACCAAAGCATCCAATCTGGGCGTCAGCGAATGTGATTTGTTGGTGGCGTTGGGTGCTCGCTTTTCCGACCGCGTTACAGGAGATCCAAAACGCTTTGCGGATCAAGCTTCCATCATTCAGATCGACATCGATCCGGCAGAGATCAACAAAAATATTTTGGTAGATGCGTCATTGGTAGGGGATTTGCGAGATGTACTTACCATCTTAAACAGTAAGCTAACTCCGGTAAGTCATCCGCAGTGGAGAGAGCATATCCAATCCTTCAAGGAGAAATATCCTTTAAAATATGATCAAAATGCATTATCCTGTCCTTATGTCATTGAAGAGATCGATCGACTGACAAACGGAGAAGCGATTCTGACGACAGATGTAGGACAACATCAAATGTGGGCGGCACAATATTACAAATTTACACAACCACGTACCTTCCTTTCCTCGGGAGGACTTGGGACGATGGGATTTGGTCTGGGAGCGTGCATCGGTGCCAAAGTCGGCAAACCGGATAAGATCTGTATCAACATCGCGGGTGATGGGTGTTTCCGTATGAATATGAATGAGTTGGCGACTGCTAGCCGATATGGAATACCGATCATAGAAGTGGTGATCAACAACCATGTGTTGGGTATGGTACGGCAATGGCAGACGTTGTTTTATGGGAAACGCTATTCCCAAACCGTGTTAAAGGACAAAGTAGATTTCTGCAAAGTAGCGGAAGGGCTTGGCTGTATGGCAATCCGTGTGACGACCAAGGAGGAGTTTGCGCCCGCGATGACCAAGGCATTGGCACACAACGGTCCGGTACTGATTGAGTGTGTGATTGCGGAAGATGACAAAGTATTTCCGATGGTACCGGCAGGTAAACCGGTCAGTGAAGTATTTGACGCAGATGATTTGACATAAAGAAAAAGCAATTTGGAGTAGACAAGTTTGAAAGTAAGAGAACTATCAAACTCCTTGATTGGTACGCGCGCCGTTGGCGCGCAGGCGGGAGCAAGTTTGAAAGTAAGAGAACTTTCAAACTCCTTGATTGGTACGCGCGCCGATGGCGCGCAGACGGGAGCAAGTTTGAAAGTAAGAGAACTTTCAAACTCCTTGATTGGTACGCGCGCCATTGGCGCGCAGACGGGAGCAAATATGGCAAGGATTTACAATTTTTCAGCAGGTCCGGCGGTATTGCCGGAGGAAGTCTTACAGGAAGCGGCGACGGAAATGTTGGACTATCGCGGCACCGGGATGTCGGTTATGGAGATGAGTCATAGATCATCCATGTACGAGACGATCATCCAAGAAGCAGAGCGCGATATTCGGGATTTGATGGGCATATCGGATGACTATCAAGTGTTGTTTTTACAAGGTGGTGCTAATTTACAATTTGCGATGGTTCCTATGAATCTGATGAAAAATCGCGTGGCAGACTATATTATCACAGGGCAGTGGGCAAAAAAAGCCTATCAAGAAGCTGCGATTTATGGAAAAGCGAACCAAATCGCTTCTTCAGCGGATCAAAACTTTTCCTATATTCCCGATTGTACGGATCTTCCGATCAGCGCCGATGCTGATTACGTATATATCTGCGAAAACAATACGATCTACGGAACGAAATATCACACACTGCCAAACACCAAAGGGAAACTCTTGGTATCGGATATATCCAGCTGCTTCTTATCTGAGCCGATAGACGTATCGAAATATGGGTTGCTCTATGGTGGGGTACAAAAAAATGTCGGACCGGCAGGCGTAGTGATCGCGATTATCCGGAAAGATTTGATTACCGAGGATGTACTGGCGGGAACCCCTACGATGATGAAATACAAAATTCACGCGGACAATCAATCTCTCTATAATACGCCGCCTGCATATGGTATTTACATTTGTGGAAAAGTGTTCAAATGGATTAAAAATATGGGCGGATTGTCCGGTATGAAAGTACACAATGAGAAGAAAGCAGCGATTCTTTACGATTATTTAGATCAAAGCCAATTGTTCAAAGGCACAGTCCGAAAAGAAGATCGTTCGTTGATGAATGTTCCGTTTGTAACCGGCGACAAAGAACTGGATGCAAAATTTGTGAAAGAAGCAGCAGCTGCGGGATTCGCGGAATTGAAAGGACACAGAACAGTCGGAGGAATGCGCGCCAGCATTTATAATGCTATGCCGATCGCGGGCGTATCTGCGTTGGTAGCATTTATGAAAGCATTTGAAGCACAAAACGCAAAATAAAGCCATTGGCGGAAAGGGCGATTATGGAATTTAGAGAAAGAAAACGATGGTTATTTTTGGGTTTACCGTTTACGTTTACGAAATACATCATCAAAGAAGATCGTCTTACGATCGTCCAGGGATTTTTCAAAACAGTAGAAAATGACTGCTATATGTACAAAGTGCAAGATGTAGAACACAGTGCGACTTTGTTGGAAAAGATGTTTCGACTAGGTACGGTGACTTGTCATACGGGAGATACGACGCATCCGAAACTGATCTTACACCATATTCGCCATTCCAAGACGCTTAAAGATTATATCTTAATGACATCCGAAGAAGAAAGGCGTAAGAAACGCACCGTCAGTATGTTGGATATCGGAACAGACGGATTGGAGGATATTGACGAGATTTAGGATCTCCCTTTTGTTCGACTCTTTCGTTTGGAAGTGTGCGGACAAAGGAAACGCTCAAATAGGAGTCCGGCTAGAAACCATTGCGGGATAAAATCCAATCGAATGAAAGGATTGATATGCCAACGAGAGCGATCATAGTCCCAAGGACAAACGCCTTTTTTGGCCAAAAGTTTGCCGGCGGTATATTCCGTACCGAACATGAGCGTCGTATACGTCAGGCCGCGAAAAAGAATGGAACGTTTGGACAGTACTTTGCATAGAGGAGTAAAGAATGAGGCACACCCATAAATGGGAAACATCCATAATGAGGTTGTGCCTTTCATGGTAAGTTTGCGGTCACGCAAAGACAGAAGCGCGGTATAACAGATTTCCAAAGCCCAACCGATCATTCCGCAGAGTACAAAATTTGTGAGGAGTCCTTTCTTTGCTTTTGTATGGAAGGATTTATGCCAAATCGAGGTCATAGATGCTCCTTTCTGAACTCGTTACTATTTCACGCTTCTAATCTTTTCCGGAAATCAAAGATTTATTCACTGTATGCGTAGCATTTCATGGGATTTTCAAAAAGTGTGTAGCATAGAGCAATCCGTGGATAATAAGTGTTCAAATACCTAAAAATAAAAATTTTATGAAACAAACGAACAAAGATTACAATTCACACACAATGTCATTTACTTAAGACTTCTGATACAAATATCAACTTCGGGAAGCGGCATAGAAACAGATCTCTGTTACTGTTCACGCCTTCGGCGTTCACAGCAACAAATCGCACAAATCGCTATGCGATTTGGCGGTTGCGACCCTTGCGAAATTATGCATTCTGCATAATTTCGACTGTGCGGGATAGTGCCTGTGAATAGTAACAGATCTCTTCTCGGTTTGTCCATACTATAAATCTTTCAGTTACTGACATTGATTCACACATTAGCTGATCTATGTTTACAGCTAATCGTTACACAGAACCGCACAGAGAGTCTAACGCCTAAATTCCTAATAGCTCTGTGCGGGTCGTCCGGGATACAATACCTTTGAAACATAGAGTGGAGAACGCGTGAATAGTACGAATAATGGGTAATGGAGCATAACGCGAAAAGCGTGAAGTAAGGGGGTGCCATGAAATATCAAGAAGCATTATCTTACCTAAAAGAGCTCACTTCTATCGGGATTACGCCCGGATTGTACAGAATCCGGGAATTGTGTGAGAGACTGGGCAACCCACAAGAAGCAGTGCCAATGGTTCATATCGCCGGAACCAACGGAAAGGGCTCGACACTGGCTTTTCTTTCGTCGATCTTATCCAATGCCGGATATCGGGTGGGGTGCTATAGTTCCCCTGCTGTTGTGGATCCCCGAGAGGTGATTTCCGTTGACAAGAAGCCCATTTCCAAACACTTTTTGAGCTTGGGAGTGGAACAATTGAAAGCACGATGCGAAGAAATGGTGGCACAAGGATTGCCGCAACCTTCCGCCTATGAAGTAGAGACCGCCTTGGCATTCTGGTATTTTGCATTCAAAAAGTGCGATATTGTGATATTGGAAACAGGAATGGGAGGCAAGGAAGATGCGACCAATCTGATAAAGCACCCGCTCGCTGTCATTTTGACATCCATCAGTCGCGATCATATGACATTTTTGGGAGAATCACTCCGTGAGATTGCTACACAGAAAGCGGGTATCATCAAGTCCCGGACGAATGTGATTGTGGCGAAACAGCCACAAGAAGTGATGGAAGTCCTTATGGAGGAAGCGAAACGAAAAGACGCAAAAGTCATTCCCCTATGTGCAGAGCAGATCAAGAAGGTGTCATTTCGGACAAGCAAAACAGTTTTCACTTATCGAGAGCGAAAAGATCTGGAGATCACATTGCTCGGTGAATGGCAGCCGGAAAATGCTTCGCTTGCCATTGAAGCGGTGGATTGTCTGCGCGAGGTGGGATTTTCCATCCATGAAGCAGTGATGAGACGGGGTTTGCGTGAGGCAATATGGCAAGGGCGTTTTACGATCCTTAGGCGGAATCCACTCTTGATCGTGGATGGGGCACACAATGTGGGAGCCGCGAAGCGTCTGGCTAAGAGTCTGGAGATTTATTTTACAAATCGTAAGATCATCTTTATAATAGGGATACTTAGGGACAAGGAAGCGGAACAGATGTTGGCGCTCATGAGCGGGTACGCACAACACATCATCACCGTTACCCCTCCTAACAACGAAAGAGCCAGATCTGCATATGATCTTGCTTGTATCGCCGCAAAAGTTCATCCATCTGTGACTGCTGTAGACAGTCTTGAAGAAGCGGTAGAGATGAGTGTTTTGTTGGCAGAGACACAAGGTGTCATTGTTGCTTTTGGATCATTATCGTATCTTGGGACACTGATGAACATCGTAGAGAAAGGCAATAGGCATCTGTCATGATCAATCAAGAGAAAATTCAATCGGCGATTGCGTTACTTTTGGAAGGGTTGGGAGAAGATGTTGCAAGAGAGGGTCTGGTGGATACGCCCAATCGAGTGGCACGTATGTATCAGGAACTGCTTGCCGGACGAGAGGTTGACCCGTCCATCCTACTTTCTAAGACTTTTTCAGTAACACAAGCAGGTCTTGTGATGGAAAAAGAAATTCCTTTTTATTCGATCTGCGAGCATCACCTTATGCCTTTTTTTGGACAAGTACACGTTGCGTATCTACCCAAGGATCGGGTGGTAGGGATCAGCAAATTGATCAGATGCGTGGAGTGTTATGCCAAACAGTTACAGATTCAAGAACGTATGACAGAAGAGATTGCCGAAGCGATTATGGTGCACTTACAACCACATGGAGTAATGGTAATGGTGGAAGCGGAGCATTTGTGCGTATCGATGCGAGGGGTGAAGAAGCCGGGCAGTACGACGGTGACACTGAGCACCAAAGGTGTTTTTGCACAAGAATCGGAACTTAGAGAGCAATTTATGAGAATGCTGAATCGATAGAGATGCCGGAAACGAAGAAATAAGCAAGGAAATCATTTTGGAAGCTAGTACAGAGATTTGCATTTATCTGAACTTAATACAAAAACAAAGATATCAGAAGAAAACTGCAAAATTGTATACATTATCGCTCCTTTATAGGATTCGGTATTCGTCCAGCTAATTCGAAAACGTTATACTGGTCTAATATAGAAGGAACAGAAATTCCTTGAGTGGTATGAGAGACTTAGGAGCGGATGGGAGCAATCTATGAAAATCGGAAATCAAGAATTCTTAGACAGGGGTCATACCTATGTATGGGGAATTTTGAATATAACGCCGGATTCTTTTTCGGATGGCGGCAAATATGTACAACGAGAAGCCGCGTTAAAACGAGTGGAAGAAATGATTGAAGAAGGCGCAGATATCCTTGATATTGGAGGAGAATCCACAAGACCCGGGTTTACACATATATCGCAAGAAGAAGAAATAGAACGCGTGATTCCAATCATAGAAGCGATCAAATGTCGTTTTTCCATTCCGATTTCTTTGGATACGATTCATAGTAAGGTGGCGCAAGCCGGTATTGTAGCGGGAGCGGATTTGATCAATGACATCGGCGGGTTATGCGATGAAGCTATGGCGCGTTTGGTCGCACAGACGGGAGTAGCGTATTGCCTCGTACATCACAAACCTTCTTTCGAGAAGGAGCATGGGATTGCGCAGCTGGTCAAGGACTTATTGGAATCTGTCGCATTGGCGCACCAAAGTGGGATAGCGAAAGAGAAAATCATCTTGGATCCGGGGATTGGATTTGCCAAAACGCAGCAGCAAAACCTGGCGATCATCAAACAGATCGATCAATTGACCAAGTTGGACTATCCGATACTATTAGGAGCAAGTCGAAAGTCAGTGATTGGATATGCGCTCGATCTACCGGTAACACAGCGTGTAGAGGGAACTTTGGGCACCACTACATGGGCTGTGATGAAAGGTTGTACTCATGTACGAGTGCACGATGTGAAAGAAAATGTCAGAGTGATTCGGATGTTGCAAGCTATTTTGGACAGCGATTAAAATCGACTCCATGCAATAAAACTTGATACACTGCGACAAAGAGAATCCATATCACGGAAAGGGTTTGATCGGGTATCTGCTATGCACAAAGCCAATCGTGACACCATCATCATCAAAGGACTGGAAGTTTTTGCTTATCATGGTGTACATGAACAGGAAAGAAAAGAAGGGCAATTGTTTCGGATCAATGCCATTTTATATACGGATCTTCGGGAAGCAGGTCAATCAGATGAACTAGATCAAACGACCAATTACGGAACGATATGCAGACTGATAGATGCAAAAATGCGCGAACAGTCGTATCAATTAATAGAAGCTGCGGCTGAGTCGCTCGCACACACGATTTTGACTACCTTCGAACGCGTAGAAGCGGTCGATATCGAGATCGGAAAGCCACAAGCGCCCATCCCATTAAGATTTGAGTGTGTTTCTGTCCGACTTTATCGGGAATGGCATCCTTGTTTCTTAGGTGTCGGTTCCAATCTGGGGGATCGGTTACGATATATCCATGATGCGATCGCGTCATTGAAAAGTCGCCCGGATATCAGACTGCGAACGGTGTCGACGATTCGCGAGACCAAACCTTTTGGAGTGAGTGGGCAGGGAGAGTATCAAAATGCGGTGATTCAAGTAGACACCATTCTGTCGCCAATGGAGTTGCTGGAAACACTGCATACCATAGAAGCGAACGCCAAGAGAGAACGCGGACAAAAATGGGCAGCGCGTACCTTGGATTTGGATATCCTGCTCTACGATGATATCGTGATGAATACGGAGGAATTGACGATTCCCCACGCACAGATGACGAAACGATGTTTTGTCATGGAACCGATGGCAGAAATAGCGCCATTTGCGCTCCATCCGGTCTTGGGGGTATCCATGCAAACGATCTATGAGCATCTACGAGCTACGGGGGAGGGTGTGTAAAACGCTGCGCCCAAGTAATACGGCGAGCAATCCGATCCCGAACCCTGCGAATAAGCCGCTGATCAGCAAGTAGGGCAAAAAAGCAAGTGGCGCAAACGAAACGGTCAATAGCATCGCGACACAGAGTTGCCCGATATTGTGGGTCAATCCCCCCACCATACTGCCTATAATAGGATAATGACCGTGCAATAGTTTACATACTGCGGTCATGGACGCGAAGCAAAAAAGCCCGCCGATGAGCGAGTAAAAGAGACTGACGACTTGTCCAAAGAGGATAGAAGCCAGAAGAATCCGCACGACCAACACCCATAAGGGATCGCAAAATGAATGTTTCTTGTGATCGTATAGCAAAAGCACAGTGACTAAGTTGGACAATCCAAGTTTGATACCCGGAATCGGAAACAACGGGGGCAACAAGCTTTCCAGTCCATAGAGCGCCAGTGCCAGCACGCCAAACAAGGAGAGCTTGGCAAAACGGGAGGTATTCATAGCGGGTGTCTCCTTTATTAATAACTAACGCCGTCCAATGAATTTTGCTCGTAGCGAATTTCAATGACGAGTCGATGAGGTAGACAGATCAGCGGTAGGGTAGTAGTAGGAACCGAAGGGTCGATTGGTATCAGTTGCGTCGATGGGAGCAAAGGGTGTAGGTAACCTTGTTTAACGCAAAGTTGACTAGGACAGTCAGCACTGCGGATACCGATTTTTCCATTCGTTACAACGATTTCATTGTAGTGTCCTTCTGCGGTTTTCAAAAGGAAAGAATCATCAACAGCTGTTTGATCAAGGGGAATGCGTTTGACGACGGTTCCTTCGAGAATGACGAATGCCACCGGTGTACCGGTATGGGGTTGCCAATAGGGCGCCAGAATGATTCCCAGGACTGATACGAGCAGCAGCAGGAATAGAGCGAGCGATAGGAGGATGGCTCTTCTTCGGAGTGAGTTCATCGCGTGATCTCCTACAGAGTATGTGTGGTTATTGTGAGATGTTAAACGAGGTGAATCGGTACAAGCTTTCGCTCAAGTGTAGCATATGCGGTCTTTTAGAGCAATCGTTACTATTCACGCGTTCGCCGATCTACGTTTCAAGGGCAGTGTATCCCGGACGAACCGGGTTCACTCCGCTACGTTAAGGGCAGTGTATACCGGACGAACCGCACAGAGCCGAGGGGAGTTTTGGGTGTTAGACTCTCTGGGCGTTCCGATGAGCCCATAACAGTGAAAATGCGCGCACAAGCAAGCGCTCATTTTCACTTGGTC
>JAISHZ010000242.1 GCA_031262285.1 Lachnospiraceae bacterium
GGTTTTAAATCCCGATAGATTAAAGCCGGTGTTTGTTCATGGAGGAAACGAAGCGCTTGCGCCAAAGCGAGTCCTATGCGAAGGGTTTGCATTTCCGAAAAACGTGTGCGACGAAGTAAGTGCTGTTCAAGCGGTTCCCCATAGAGATATTCTATAAGTAGAACATAGCGATCTGATTCCTGCCAGTGGTCGCATATATGCGGAAAAGCAGGATGCGTCGCATGGTGCATCATACTCGCTTCATGGCGTAGACGCTGTGGAATGGAACTGGATTTTTTGATGAATCTCCGTGTATTTAGGCCGGTGTCCACTAGTTCAACGAGAGAGTTCGGGTCTTGTTGCAATGTTGAGACTACGCGATAGGATCGATATGTGGTTTCTCGTTGCTTAATCATACCTTAGGTTCCTTTCTATAATAGTGATGATACCATTCACGATTCATATCTCGATGTAAACCCGGTACTAAGAACGTACCATGATACAGATGGCGCTATTGCTTTTGGTGGGGTGATTGTCGTGCAATTCCTCCAGACGGCGGCGTAGTTCACCTCCGGTACGAATACCATGCGGCGACAGACTGTATGCCAGATCCTTATCCGAGTAAGGAGAAAGCAGATTGGCGGAGCATAACAGAAGACCAATATCAGCATCCAAAACCCCGGAGCGGGTACAGAGTGTTTCATTGTTAGTTACAGGAAGGAAGTCTGCATCAAGACATTTCATTTGAGGGGAATGGAACCGTTGATTGAGCAGGTAGATATGGATATTTCCGTGTTGAAAAGCAAAGAATTGTCGCCCATACAGGAGCAGACCGGCGAAGTCTTCATGGCTGTTTGCCAAAAGGAGGGGAAGTAAATCTTGTCGGATGAGACTATCCGCTTTCCCTTTGGCACAAAGGGAAGCACCCTTTTCGTAGAGCCAATCCGTGCAACATTGCGCCACACCTTGATTTCTCGGGTGTGCGGTGGGATCATGCGAACTCGGATGATGCTTTCCTAGTGTGTGCGGAGTCGGATCATGCGGACTCGGATGGTACTTCCTTGGGTTGCGTGGATTAGGATCGCGAGAACTAGAATGACAGCTCAGGATGCCTAAGCATATTGGGATATTACCAAGCTGTAAATGTTCTAGCGATAAGGTCTCCGGGCAGCAACCGTTAGAATCGGTTGGATAGAGATGTTCTGCGATGTATTTCATAGAAAGGATCCTTTGCGGAGTTTATTTCAAGAAGTTCTTCAATTCTTCCATAAAAGTATTTACATCTTTAAATTCACGGTATACCGAAGCAAAACGCACGTAAGCGACCGCGTCAAGTGCGAGAAGCTTGTTCATGACCAGTTCTCCGATTTCACGACTGGGAATCTCCCGATCGTCCCGATTCATGATTTCGTTTTCTACTTCATCAACCAAATCCATCATCTGTTTCGCACTGGCGCTACGTTTGTGGCAGGCGCGCAAAATGCCGCCTTCTAGTTTGGCACGATCATACGCTTCGCGGCTATTGTCTTTTTTGATGACAATAAGCGGGAGTGTTTCGGTTTTTTCGTAGGTTGTAAAACGCCTGCCGCATCCGTCGCAAGCGCGGCGGCGGCGAATGGCGTTGCTTTCCTCAACCGGTCTGGAATCTGTTACGCGGATATTGTCACTATTGCAGTATGGACATTTCATGGGGATTTTTTCTCCTATGTCTACAGGGTTACGACCACCAAATTGCGTTGCGGCTTGTATGAAATGATTGGAAACACGGCTATTATAGTTTTCTTACAGCTTTATGTCAACCAAAATGATATCCGGACCGATTTGGCGGATGTCATGAAAAGGGATAATGATTTCCGGCTCGCAGTGCAAAAAGCTCGCCAGCTTCCCACCACCGGGTATGAGAACACTCTGGATACAGCCATTGCAAGCATCAAATTCCAAATCTGAGACGCGTCCTAAGCGTTTGCAATCTTTAATGTTAATCACATCCTTGCTTTTTAATTCTGAAAAAGTCATCGTAATTCTCCAATCAAATAGGATCTTTAACTAAGTATATGAAAGAGGATGCTTCTCCTAGTCATCGTGTATGTTCCTATTTGCAAACAGTAGGCATATGACTTTTAGACACTGACAACAAGTTTTCGATTTTTCACATGAATAGTTAGTATATCTTTCGTTTCAGGCGTACATACTACTGTTTGTCAGAATATAGATGGCGAAAAACGATATTTTTCGACAAATTACACAGGCAAAGGAGTCCGTATATGGCGCAGGGCAAGGTAGAAATTTGTGGTGTAAATACGTCAAAGTTACCTCTTCTAAAGGCAGCAGAAAAGGAAGCACTGTTTGCACGAATTGAAGCGGGTGATTTGGAAGCCAGAAAGCAATACATCGAGGGAAATCTCCGGCTGGTGTTAAGTGTGATCAAACGTTTTTCCTCAAGCAATGAGAATGTGGATGATCTCTTTCAAATTGGTTGTGTGGGTTTGATCAAAGCGATCGACAATTTCGACTCCTCGCTCAATGTGAAATTTTCAACCTATGCGGTTCCGATGATCATTGGGGAAATACGCCGTTTTCTGCGCGACAATCATAGCATTCGCGTCTCTCGGTCTCTAAAGGATACTGCCTACAAAGCAATTTATGTCCGCGAATCTCTGACACGGCAAAATGCAAAGGAGCCATCTATAGAAGAAATCGCTATGGAAGTAGGGATTTCAAAAGAAGATGTGGTTTATGCGATGGATGCGATCCAAAATCCGATGAGTTTATATGAACCGGTCTTTACAGATGGCGGAGACACGCTATTTGTGATGGATCAAATCAGTGACAAGAAAAATAAAGAAGAAGCGTGGGTGGAGCG
>JAISHZ010000291.1 GCA_031262285.1 Lachnospiraceae bacterium
AAAAGTACAAAGATTTCTTTCCCAGCCGTTTTTCGTGGCAGGACAATTCACCGGATTGGAAGGAAAATACGTTCCGATCAATGAGACGATCAGAGGATTCCAAGAAATATTAGATGGAAAACATGATGAGATACCCGAGAGCTATTTCTTGAATGCCGGAAGTATTGATGATGTATTGGCGAAAGGTCAAGAATAAGTGCGAGAACTGTATTAGAAGTTTTTAGTTTGGGAAAATAGATGTCAATAGGAACGAAAAGTAGAAAGGAAGCGGTGTGATGGCAGAAGAACAAGGATTTTTCTTGCGTGTGATTACGCCGGAACGAATCTTCTATGAGGGTGACGTTGATATGGTAGAATTCAATACCACCGAAGGGGAGATTGGCGTTCTACCCGGGCATATTCCACTGACCGTCATCTGCGCTCCCGGTGTGTTGCGGATACACGAAGAACAGCAGGAGAGAGAAGCTGCTCTTCATGCGGGATTTGCAGAGATTCTTCCGGAAGGGATAACGGTCATGGCTGAGTTGGTGGAATGGCCGGATGAAATAGACCAAAAACGAGCGCGAGCAGCAAAAGAACGCGCAGAAGAACGTCTACGAGCTCATACACCGGAGACGGATTTGGCGAGAGCGCAGACTGCTTTGGCAAGATCCGTTGCGAGACTGGCTTTTTTTAAGTGAACAATAGAACGCCTTACGCATATACTAGTATAAATTCGAGTTTCGTCTTATTCCCATTCATTGAATGGGTCAGAGAGGAGAATAAATGGAGTATGAGCGCAGGGCGTTACCTTTTTACATGAGTTACCCCGGTCCCCAAAGCGTCAGACCAAACGAGAGTGTCATTAGAGATTTGGAGTATCTTCATCAGACATATCCCAATGAAGTACGTAAGTATCAGCTAAGGGTCGCAGAAATTCTGGACAAAATGGATTATGAAGGAAGTATGATCTATGATGAATATCCGGATCGGTGTAGTTTGCAACATTTGGCGAAATCTATCACAGGGATCTTGGAACAGGAAGAAACGAGGAAAATGCCATCATCGAAATCCGCCGATGAGTGGAAGTGGATGGAGAATTTGGTTCAAGTATTGCTGTGTAATGAGATCTATAAACGCAGACACGGTGGTAGAAGGAGATTCGTGACATTTTAAGAGTACTAAAATGGTATCCGATATGAAACGATTGGTATGAAAGTGGAGTCAAAAAGGTATTTTGACCCCACTTTCATTTGTCGCTTAACTCATATTATGCTATGATGGACAAGAAAAAATCATCTACAGGACAGTGAACGCTTTAACTCGTGAGACCCAATAAGCGGGTCAGAAAGGAAGCAGGTATGATTTTTAAGATCGAGTCACAAATGCAATTTCCGATGGCGACGATTTCCATGCAACACGGAGAGGGATGTCGTATTTCGAGCGGAAGTATGGTATACCACTCAGATGGGGTTACTTTGCAAGCACATCTGAATGGCAAAGGGGGTGGCATCGGCAAATTTGTCGGCGCGCTAGCGCGAAGTGCCGTTTCGGGAGAATCCGTGTTTATTACAGAAGTATCCTGCAATGCCGCATCCGGTGACGTGGCAATTGCACCTAGTATTCCGGGTAGTATTACTTCGTTGGATGTTGGGACAAGACAATATTGCTTAAATGATTACACTTTCTTAGCAATGGAAAGCACCGTGAACTATTCTATGAAACGACAAAATATCGGGAAAGCGATTTTTTCGCGCTCAGGTGGCTTGTTCGTGATGCATACCGAAGGTCAGGGTAAAATGTTAATCAATTCTTTTGGATCCATCAAAGAAATCATGTTGGACAATGTCAGAAATTTTGCGGTTGACAATGGTCACGTGGTGGCATGGGATTCTACACTCAATTACGAGATCAAACTGCAAAGTGGATTCTTTGGCTCCATTGGAACCGGAGAAGGACTAATTAATGTATTCAACGGGACAGGTCGGCTATTGATCCAAAGTCTGAATTTAGACGCTTTTGGAGGAGTTTTAACTCCATACTTAAAGATCAGCCGTTAAAAGAGGCAAGAGAAGAGAAATAAGGAATACGTGAGTTCGAAACCATCCTCACGATAAACAAAACTAAGGAGATACATTTCATGAAAACGAAAAAAGCCCTTTTTCTGACAAGAGCTGCAGTGATTGCTGCATTATATGTTGTTTTGACTTATCTTGCACAAATTTTTAATCTATCCTCCGGTGCTGTGCAACTACGGTTTGCGGAAGCATTGACTATTCTACCTTATTTTATGCCATCAGCAATACCAGGTCTCTTCGTTGGCTGTCTACTAGCCAATAGCCTCATCGGTAGTATGTTGGTAGACACGCTGTTTGGTAGTTTAGCCACATTATTGGGAGCTTTCGGTACCTACGCATTGCGGAAGTACAAATGGCTTGCCCCGGTTCCGCCCATCATGGCCAATACCATCGTAGTACCGCTTATTTTGCGGTATGGATATGCTCTGCCGGGCTCGTTGCCTTACCTTGCGTTGACCGTAGGGATTGGTGAATTACTATCCTGTGGGCTCTTTGGTATGGCGCTTCTTTTGACACTGGAACGACACCGGAAAGTAATATCGTAATTCTTGCCTTATGCTCACTGAAGTAGGTGATACAGTAGCTATATCATTATCGGATATATGTCAAAAAGCGATTTCCGTTGTCTTCAAAATAGGCGGCGGAGTCGTTTTTTCCTTTTTGATAGATCCGTCCGGTAGAAGGCTCCATCAATATCACGTTAAATTCGTTATACCCAACCACAAGAACAGCTTCTCCACCCTCTACGGTTGCAAGGATAGGAGTTCTTTGATTGACATAATACAAGACCGCATCAAGTGCACAGCCGGTCAACTCCAGTACAAGGTGATCATCCAACCCTTCGCGTAGAATCGTTGCTGCGGTTTCTCCTTGATCCAATAAGTATTGTGCATTTCGTACATTGCCTTCATAGGTGAGCATAGCTTCCAAACACACAGCCAAACTTCCGGAATCCTCTGTCACAATACTTTCTTTGATTGCGGAGATTTGTATTCGCGTATTTCTGTTGGCTTTATTCCAAATCGTTTGCCCATTCTCATCAGTGACCACAGCTTGGTGTTGATACGCCAGATCAATGGCGACTGCCGGGACATTTGTGATCTTTTCCACTCCGTAGGGACCGTATACATAATAACGCGGCGATTCGCTGACGGGTTCTATTATTAAAAGCTTGTTTCCCTCAAACATCACTTCTTTTGGAATCAATATTTTAAGGGTGTCTGTCGTAACGGTGTTTCGCATTTGTATCTGAACATATTTCGCAAATTTTTCAATTACTACTGTTGAGAGAGTGTTTTTGCCATTTGTTACTTTGGTATTATTCGTAATATGGTTGACGCTCGTTTCTTGATAACTTCCATCCTCTTCTTTTTGTATCTGTTTTAGAATAATTTGATTTTCTAATATTTCTGCTTCGGTGACGTAAATCAGTTGATTCTCTTCGCTATATTCTTTCAAAAGTGTTCCGTCTGCATTTTGAATACAGACCTTGTACATGGGAAAAAGCACCCCGCCTTCTCGTTCCCAGGAAATATCTGCTTGTTTTGCTACGCCAAAAATAATATCTTCTCCCATAAATCCAAGCGGGCGTATGGATTCGTCTTCGTCGACAGCAATCTGATGAGTCGCACCGGAGCTTAAATTCTTCACTGTCAAAACACTGCTTCGATGATAATCTTCTCCTTGTTGCCAAACCAATATTTTGTGATTGTCGGAGACTTGCATCGTATCATCTTGCGTACAAGAGAGAATTTGCGCATAGGTTTGATTGACAGTATCAATTTGCGTGACAGTGTTTTCCAGAAACAGATACAAAATGCCGTCACGGTTGAGGTACAATAAACGCTCCATTTCTGCCTGTAGCACCTCAAAAGATTTCAAATAGGGCAAAAAGACTACTTCTTCTATTGTATTTGCGACGCTGTCGTACCGATAAATCAATACGCCGACATTGCCTTCGTGACGCCCTCGGTTCATATATCCGTAGACGGCAAAACGGACATTTCCACCCTCATCCGTATCTAAAATTTTAATCGCATGCTTGGTGTAGCGGGAGCGTGAATCCATATTGCGTTGATCATAGAAAGAAAAGATCACGGTGACTTTGTTTGTACTGATATTGTAACTCAGCAGTTTGTTTGCGACTTCGAAAACCAAGATATTCCCATCCTCACTTTCCAGATAAGGAACATCTTCGTTTACAATCCCTAACACGATTTTATCATTCTGAAAAATGCTGTTTTCATCGGGTATTTGAGTCAGAGAACGTTTGAAATCCAGTAAATAAACGCGATCCGGAGTGTAACGAATGCGGTAAAATTCATCGACTTGATATAAGGTGTCTTGGTCTTCCAGACGCACGATGTATTGCAACGTGACGGAAGCCGTTTGAAGAATCAACTCTTTCATGGCTATCGTAGGCTTGGTCAGTTCTTCTACACGCAAGTCTCCCCAAGTGATCATCTGAAAGCTACTGTGAATATCGACATTGTGGAACGATGTATTGTCTCCTGTTTCATCACTTTCCATATACATCGCTAATTTTTGCGCTTGTTGCTTGTCATAAAGAGTATGATGGAAATCATTCACAAACTGCAACTTTTCTTGCGCAAAAGTATGATCACTCCAGATGACCTTGGTATAGTAGCGAAGTATTTCTTCATCAACAGATAAAAGTATGATCATTGCATATTCGGTATCTCGTTCAATTAAATCTTTTAAGGTAATATGTCCACGAAGATAAGCCTCTTCTTGAACATATTCCGTAACCGGTGAATGCTCGATCAAGCGACTGCCATCCAAACTTCTGATTTCGACAGCAATGTCGCTGATCGTAGCGCCATATGGTTCAATCGTAAAATAGGTATCTCTGTCTGTACCCAATTCCGTGATATGGTCACGCATAAATGGCACATTCATCGCACTTTGATAACCATGGAGCTCATTGTAGGTCATATATTCCCCCGAATCAGTGAGCAATTCCATCGAGACTACCGGTAATGTCGCGGAAGCTAAATCCATCGTCATATTATAATTACCGCGGTTCATAATCTCACCGATGAGTACCAGAGCTACCATAAATGTAATTCCGAAGACAACCCCTTTTAAAATGGACTTCTTCACATTTACTTTCATAGCAGGCTCTCCTCTTGATCGGATGAAACCCGCGCTCCGGGGTCTTTTTGAGCGGTTGTGCTTGAAGATTCCAACAATCGTTTGAGTGTTGGTGATATATGAAAGAATTGAATCAAATCCTCACATTGCTCGAAGGTAGTTTGTTCTTTACGGTCATTTCTCATCCCATGGCGCAAAACTGCGCGAATCAATAAGTTTTTGGGAGTATGCTCCATGTCGATGAATTCTAAAATCTGGACACGATAGCCTTCGCTTTCCAGAAGACAGGCGCGAATGCTGTCGGTCAATAAAGCACTGAATCTTTCTTTGATGATTCCATACTGCAGCATCGGTTTGAAAAAGGGATTGGTAATTTGCGCGGATAGTTCATGTTGGCAGCAGGGAACGGCAAATATTACTTTTGCATTCCACCGTATCGCCTTTTCCAGAGCGGCATCTGTCGCGGTATCACAAGCATGTAAAGACACCACCATATCAATTTCTTCATTGGTATCAAACGTAGAGATTTCTCCGGTTTGGAAATGAAGATGTTCATATCCGTATCGTTTTGCCAATGCATTACCTTCCTCGATCAGATCTTTCTTCAAATCCAAACCGGTAATGGTAACCATTCGTTTTTGGATCTCATGAAGGTAATAGTAGAGTGCAAAGGTCAGATAGGATTTACCACATCCAAAATCAACGATGCGAATAGGTCTCCCCGTCGGGAGTTGATCCAAAATATCTTCTGTGAATTCCAGATAACGATTGATTTGTCTGAATTTGTCATATTTGGCTTTCACGATTTTGCCTTCAGGTGTCTGTACTCCTAGGTCGATCAAAAAACTGACAGGCGTTCCTTCTTCTAAAAGATAGTGCTTCGTGCGATTATGGGAAAGAGAATCTGCTTTTTTCTCGATTGTGGCGGATTTGCGTTTCTTGATCGAAAGGCGTCCTTTCTTGCTTACCAAAACTATCGCAGAATATTGCGTGGACTGAAATTGTGCTTGTCGAAACCAACCGGACAAATAGGTACAAATACGGTCAGTCATTTCCGTTTTGTCTAAATTGGCGTGAAAAACTTGTGCACCGCTATACCTTGTGGCTTGAAATAAGAGTTGATCTTTGATCAAAATAGGTCTAATCTTTACCTTTGAGCCGCTTTCTTTGGAAATAGCGTCACTTAAAACGATCTGTTCCAATTCTTCGTTTAACATCAAATCAAGCAATTCCTTCAATTCTTTCATATAGACTCCCATCTGCCCGATATCGGTAGGCATTCATTCAAAAGGGAAAAGCGTTCGCTGCTTTTCGAAGTTTGTAAATATATATATAGGAAGATCCGCTTGAGCGGTATCTCATGAATGGCGTTTCGTATCTACCATATTGTAGCGGTATTTTCCAATCTCTGCAAGCTTTGCTTTGCAAAAACAAGATTGTATGCGTCAAGGGAATGGGCTATAATAGGAAAAGCACTCCGGTCTTTTGTTTCGGGGTCATTGGAAGCGTGTGATAACGCAGATAGGAGTACAGTTGAGAAGGATTGGGATATTAACGAGCGGTGGAGATTGCCAAGCGTTGAACGCTGCTATGCGCGGAGTGGTGAAAACGCTTTCGTGCGCGAAAGAAGAAGTGGAAATATACGGATTTCGAAATGGATATCGCGGTCTGATATATGGGCAATTTCAAATGCTGACTGCCGAAGACTTTTCGGGTATATTGACAAAAGGCGGTACGATTTTGGGGACTTCGAGAACGCCATTTAAGTCTATACGCGTACCGGATGAGAATGGTCTGGACAAAGTCGAAGCGATGAAGCATACTTACCATAAGTTGCGATTGGATTGCTTGGTAATACTGGGGGGAAATGGGACGCACAAAACGGCAAATCTCCTCAGAGAAGAGCAGCTCAATGTCATTACGTTACCCAAGACGATCGATAATGATCTGTGGGGAACCGATATGACATTTGGTTTTCAGAGCGCGGTTGATATTGCGACGGATGTGATTGATTGCATTCACACGACGGCAGCTTCCCATGCGCGCGTGTTTATTGTAGAGATCATGGGTCATAAAGTCGGGTGGTTGACGCTCAACGCAGGGATGGCAGGAGGCGCAGATATTATCTTGATTCCGGAGATCCCTTACGATATAGACAAAGTGGTCGCCGCGATTGCTACGCGAGAGAAAGAAGGGAAGTCCTTTACGATCATCGCGGTCGCGGAAGGAGCTATTTCCAAAGAAAAAGCAGCGCTACCGAAACGAGAACTCAAAGAAATCATGAAAAACGAGACCTATCCTTCCGTTTCCTATGAGATCGCAGCCGCGATCCAAGAACGTATGAAGCGAGAAGTCCGCGTGACGGTGCCGGGTCATATGCAAAGAGGAGGGACTCCTTGTCCTTATGATCGAGTGTTCGCGAGTAGACTGGGTTCCGAAGCGGGTGCGCTTATCTTAGAAGGACAATACGGATTTATGGTAGGTTACCGAAATCGAGAGGTGGTACGCGTACCATTGGAAGAAGTCGCCGGTAAACTGAAATCGGTATCACCGGAGGCTTCTATCGTGAAGGAGGCAAAGCTTCTGGGGATTTGCTTCGGAGATGATCAGATCAAGCTTTCTTCGGAAAAGTAAAGAATCAAGAAAGGACTGAGTGACAACTGTGTCATATACGGTTTTGTATCGAAAATTTCGTCCAAATGATTTTTCAAATGTGAAAGGACAGGACGCGATTGTACGAACATTGAAAAATCAACTAGCGGCCGGACGTATCGGACATGCGTATTTGTTTACGGGGACGCGTGGAACAGGCAAAACATCTGTGGCGAAGATTCTAGCCAGAGCGGTCAATTGTGAAGATCCCACACCCGAAGGACCTTGTGGAGTATGCAGAATGTGCCGTGCTATTTTGGCCGGAGCGAGTATGAATGTTTCCGAGATCGATGCGGCTTCCAACAATGGAGTAGACAATATTCGAGAAATCGTAGAAAACGTATCCTATTCTCCTGCCGAAGGAAAATATAAGGTTTTTATTATTGATGAGGTTCATATGCTTTCTACAGGAGCATTCAACGCACTTTTGAAAACTTTAGAAGAACCTCCGTCCTATTGTATTTTTATCTTGGCGACCACTGAAGTGCACAAACTACCCATAACGATTCTATCACGGTGTCAACGGTACGATTTTAAACGCATTTCAATTGCTGCTTTGGTCGGATTGATGCAAGAGCTTATTCGCAAAGAAGAGGTGTCTATCGAGGAGAAGGCTCTGCATTATATCGCGAAGGTCGCAGACGGATCCATGCGAGACGCTCTTAGTTTGTTGGATCAATGCATCGCTTTTCACTTTGGAGCGAATATTACCTATGATATGGTACTCGAGGTATTGGGTGCGGTAGATACGCAGGTGTTTAGTAGATTGCTTCGCTGCGTACTGGATAGTGATATAGTGGGTGGGATCGATTTAATAGAAGAAATCGTTATGCAAGGTCGAGAATTTACGCAATTTGTGGTTGACTTTACATGGTATATGCGAAATCTTTTATTGGTGTTATCCTCTGATTCGTTAGAAGATGTCATAGATATGTCAACGGACAACTTAGTTCGTCTCAAAGAAGAAGCACAGATGGCGAATGTGGATCAAATCATGCGTTATATTCGCATTTTTTCTGAATTGTCCGGTCAGATTCGATATACGCAACAAAAAAGAATTTTATTGGAAATCGCATTGATCAAGCTGTGCAAACCGGAGATGGAGCGTTCACAAGACGCTGTCCTTGAACGTATTAGGGGAGTAGAGGCAAAGTTAGAACAAGGGCTCTTGCAACCTATGACAGCTACGCAGTCGACAACAGCCTCACAACCTATGACAGCTTCGCAACCTATGACAGCTTCGCAGTTAATGACAGCATCGCAAGGAATGCCTGGATCTATCAATGCCCCCGTACTGCGCCATGCGGTCAGCGACGATATTCGCAAGATTGTATCAAAATGGCACACGGTTATCGCGCCACTGCCTAGCTTGATGAGGATGTTGTTAAAGTCAGCGACACTGAGTGTGCATGAGGATGGCGCATTGTTGATCGCATTACCCGAGGATATGGGAACAGATTACTTTACGGATCGTCCGGAGCACCGGCAGGAGTTGGAACGTGTCTTGGCGCAATTTACCGGAAGCGAGGTCAAAGTCAAGATCATACAACGCAAGGATTCCATAGAGTTTGCAGAGACCTATCCGGATTTGTCAAAGTTGATTCATATGGATATCGAAATCGAAGAAGAACCAAACCAAAACGTTTATTAACCGAATTTGGATAGAAAATAGAGAAGACAGACTAGAAATGGAGGAAAAGAATGGCGAAGAAAGGGTCTTTTTCCGGTATGGGTATGGGTATGCCGGGAAATATGAACAATCTAATGCGACAAGCCCAAAGAGCGCAAAGACAGATTGAAGAAGGCAAAAAGGAACTGGAAGAAAAAGAATTCGTAGCAACGGCAGGCGGCGGAGCGGTTGAGGTAGCGGTAAACGGTGCTCGCGCGGTTTTGCGCGTAAAGTTGACCAAAGAAGTGGTGGATCCGGAAGATGTGGAGATGCTTCAAGATCTAATCATTGCCGCAATGAATGAAGCATTGAAACAAGCCGACGAAGCCAATGCGGCTTTGACCGGTCTGTTGGGAGGAGGCTTGAGTTTCTGATGAGTCTCTATAGTGGATACATCAACAAGCTCATAGAAGAACTTGCGTCGCTGCCCGGTATTGGCGGCAAGTCCGCACAGAGACTGGCTTTTCATATCATCAATCTTCCGAAAGAAAAGGTCAATCGAATCGCACAGGCGATGTGTATCGCAAAAGAAAAGGTACGTTACTGTGAGGTGTGTTTTACGCTGACAGATCGAGAGATATGTCCGATTTGTGAGAATGCGAGTCGGAACCACAATCTGATCATGGTCGTAGAAAATGTCAGAGATCTGGCGGCATACGAGAAAACGGGACATTACGACGGCACTTACCATGTCCTTCACGGTGCGATCTCTCCGATGCTTGGGGTAGGTCCTGCTGAATTAAAGATGAAAGAACTGATAGAACGATTAAAAGGCGATGTTGAGGAAGTGATCATTGCCACGAACTCCGGTTTGGAGGGAGAAACTACGGCGATGTATTTGACGAAACTGATTAAGCCGACGGGAGTCAAAGTCACCAGAATCGCAAGTGGCATTCCGGTGGGAGGTGATTTGGAGTACATTGATGAAATCACCCTCACTCGCGCATTAGAAGGTCGGGTAGAGCTGTAACATCGGCGATAAACCAATAAGTGTTATGCCGGAAAATATAATGAAACGCTTGAAAGGAGCAAAAAATGACGAAACAAGTAGTAGGACAAACAAAGAAGGGGGAAGATATCATTCTCTTTACTTTGGAAAACGCAAACGGCATGAAAGCTACCGTTCTCAATTATGGTGCCATCCTTGTCGACCTTAAAGTACCCGACAAAGCGGGAAAAGTAGATGATGTCGTACTGGGGTATGATCAGTACGAAGACTACTTTAACAATGGATGCTTCTTCGGTGCAGTCATCGGACCGAACGCGAACCGCGTCGCTGATGCGAAATTTGAAATTGATGGCGTAACCTATCAACTGGATGTCAACGATGGGAAAAACAACTTACACAGTCACATTGACCTGGGGTATCACAAGAGAATATGGGATGCAGAAGAAGTTACCAATGGCGTTAAATTTACCTTACAGGACGAAGACGGCAATATGGGTTTCCCGGGAAAGAAAGAATTCGCTGTAA
>JAISHZ010000363.1 GCA_031262285.1 Lachnospiraceae bacterium
CTTGGTCTCATCTCCACAGAACGTATAACACCCAAAACTCCCCTCGGCTCTGTGCGGTTCTGTGCATTAATAAGCGATAAACGTAGATCGGCGAACGCGTGAATTGTAACAAACATCTCAATATTTTCTCTTTTGAGCGCAATATTTTTGTAGACAAGCTCCCTCTTATCTGTTATACTTACGTTGTTGATCGAGAGATCAGCCGCTATGTAGCGAAACTTCCGGAAATTCCCCTTTTACACAATCAAAAGCCCGCAGGAAACTGCGGGCTTTTGATTGTGTAAAAATAAACAACAGTTTAGGTCGAGTATACACACTCGCAAGGGGTGTGTATATTCAATCGCTATTTCCATGTTACTAATCACGCCTTCGGCGTTCATAGCAACAAATCGCACAAATCACCATGCGAAAAAAATCATCGCTCTGCGATTTGGCGGTTGCAACCCTTGCGAAATTATGCAATCTGCATAATTTCGGTTGCGCGGGATAGTGGCTGTGAATAGTAACACGCATCTTCCTACTGCGTTGCAATGTATCGCTGTATTTTGGCTTTTTTATAAGCTGCAAATCGACCTTCGCTGATCGCTTCGCGAATTTCGCTCATCATGGTATTGTAAAAATATAAATTGTGCATCACACATAACCGCATTCCCAACATCTCTTTCGCTTTGAGCAGGTGGCGCAAATAGGCGCGGGAATAGCGTTTGCAGGTCGGGCAACCGCAACCTTCTTCGATCGGTGCAGGATCTGTTTCATATTTGGCATTGAACAAATTGATCTTTCCGTGATTGGTATACAGATGTCCATGACGTCCATTCCGGCTCGGATAGACGCAATCAAAGAAATCCACGCCGCGCTCCACGCCTTCCAAAATATTGAGCGGCGTTCCCACACCCATTAAATAGGTGGGCTTGTCCGTCGGGAGGAGCGGCACCACCGCTTCCAATACCTCGTACATTTCCTCGTGACTCTCTCCCACTGCCAATACACCAATCGCATATCCATCCATTTCCATTTGGGCGATTTGTTTCGCGTGTTCCTTGCGAATATCTGCATACACGCCTCCTTGATTAATCCCAAACAGCAGCTGATTCGGATTGAGTGTCCCCTCTGCTTCGTTACATTGTTTCATTTTGGCTTGGCAGCGTTCTAACCATCGGGTGGTTCTTTGTACGGATTCTCTGACATAGGAAGCATCCGCCTTGCTGGGAGGACATTCGTCAAACGCCATCGCGATCGTAGACGCCAGATTGGATTGTATTTGGATACTCTCTTCCGGACCCATGAAGATCTTGCGCCCATCGATATGGGAACGAAAGGTAACACCTTCCTCTCGAATCTTCCGAAGCGCTGTGAGCGAAAAGACTTGAAATCCGCCGGAATCTGTTAGAATCGGCTTATTCCATGACATGAAATGAGAAAGCCCACCCATCTGTCGGACTATTTCATCGCCGGGGCGGACGTGTAAATGATATGTATTGGACAATTGCACTTGTGTGCCGATTTCTTCCAAATCTGATGTCGCCACTGCACCTTTGATCGCTGCTACTGTACCGACATTCATGAAAACAGGGGTTTGAATCAAACCATGTACCGTTTGAAGCTCCCCCCTTTTGGCACGACCTTCCTGTGCGACGATTCGATAACTCATGAAAAATACCTATCCCAAAACTCTTCTAATGTAATCTGTTCTTCCATAATGATTGCGGCGGCTTCTTTCCCGACATACCGAAAATGCCACGGTTCATATTCAATCCCTGTGATATCTTCTTTGCCGGAAGGGTATCTGAGGATAAAGCCATATTGTGCACAGTGTTCTCTTAGCCACTTTCCTTCGTCTGTCTCTCCGAATCCTGCGTCCAAACTCATATAGGAATCACTCGCGATATCAAGCGCCAGTCCGATCTGATGTTCACTGTATCCGGGCACTGTCACCGTTTGACTGGAAAGTCGAAACGCTTCCAAATAGGAAAGTCCTTTTGCCAAATATCGGTCAATCTTGCGTTCAAAAAGCATTTCCTGTCTCGCTTCATCGCGGTATGGCGACTGAACGAGTAAATTCATATCGTCTTTCTTGGCTGCTTGGAGCATAGCAAGCAGATCTTCTATGATGCGTTCATCACATTTCATGGAACCTTTGATGGTCGCTAAGATAACCGAATACCCATCGGGAACCGGATATTGCTTATTGACCAAAAGCAATCGCCAATCTTCTCTTTCAAAAACGATCTTTTGTGTTTGCTCGGGTAAAACCGTCTCGACACTCGGAATCAGATCTGCATTGTATTCCAGAATCTCATCTGCGGCATATTGATCCATCGTTTGCGCGCCATGAATGACCGTTTCATCCGTCTCATCCATAACATCTTCATCTTCTATTAAGACCAATTCGTCCGGATTCACGTCATTGGTCTTCGCTAAGGTAACCGTGTATTCCGATGTCTCTTGCGTCTCGATCTGCGGCGTATCCTGCGCTCCTTCTTCTGAAAATAGCGGAAAGGAAAAACTGCTGAACACCGCAATCAAGATGAATGTCGCCGGTAATAACAATAGTCGCTTTTGATTCTCTTTCAGAAAGCGACCGCTGTTAAAATATGCATGAAAAAGGATCAGAACCGGTAGCATTAGGATAAAACAGCACCAGTTCTTTTTGGATATTGACGCGATTTTCTGTCTGACTTTTGTTTTTAATGAATCTTTTCGCAACATTCGTTTGTTCCTCAAAATTCTTTTCTATCTCTCCTATGATAGCACAATTTCTTCTATCGTGCACGTTATTTTCATAATGAATAGTATTACTGATAAGCCCAAAAATACCGTGACACAACCGTAGTACTTCTGTATAATGTGAAAAGCATAGGACGCATTTTCACTTCTAATGCGATGTCCGCTGAAGCGGACGTAAATCAAGGTATATGTGAAAAGCATAGAACACTTCATGGCACCTACACGGAGGACATTCATGGGAGATAGGTTCAAAGAGACAGCATCTGTATATCCGCTCGGAGTGCATCGGATCAGCAACGGTATTCATGTTGCTTTTTGCTCTGCAAAGAGTGACTGTGGATTGCTCTTATATGATCTCAAAACGGGACGGCTTGTAGAAAAGATCCCTTTTCCTCTCTCTCAACGGATTGGCGATGTCCACTTTATGGATCTTTTTGAAATAGATGCCGACCACCTATCTTATCAATTTTATGTAGACGATACGATTCTAGCTGATCCTTACGCAAGAGCTTTTTCCAACCGCCGCCGTTATGGGTTTTATCAAGATGAAGCTGATCTGCGTGCGTATCTGCCAAGCAGCGATTTTTCTTGGGAAGACGATCAGCGTCCTCTTATTCCATATGAGGACTGTATCTGCTACCAATTGCACGTCCGTGGATTTACCAAACACAAATCTTCCGGCGTAACCAACCGTGGAACTTTTGCGGGGCTGGTACAAAAACTTCCTTATTTGCAAGCGCTTGGAATTACTACGGTAGAATTACAGCCAATTTATGAATTTTTAGAAGCAAGACCACCTTTGAATGACCCAACGATTCTTCATTCGACCGAATTTCCGTCTTTAAATTACTGGGGATACCAAAAGGGGTTTTATTTTGCTCCCAAATCTGCATATGCTGCCGATCATGATGCTTGTCTGGAATGGAAATCCACGGTGAAGGCGTTTCACGCGGCAGGTATGGAGCTCATTTTACAATTTTACTTTCCCGATGATGTACCGCTTAGTGATATTCCTGACATCCTCCATTACTGGATCACAGAATATCATGTGGACG
>JAISHZ010000376.1 GCA_031262285.1 Lachnospiraceae bacterium
TTCCAGTGATTTGAGAGTTTGCACACGAGTCGTTTGCTCTTCATTGGTAAGTAGGATTTTGTCTTTGATTTGGGAATGCTCTACCAAAGCAGTTTCTGCCATATTTTCCAAGCGCCCAAGCGTAGATCGGATCGCTGCGCGCTCATTGAGCTCTTCGATAATCGTATTCTTTTCTGTTTCAATTCGTTTCGTCAGTAATAAGACTCTGTTTTGAACAGATTGTAAGTCTTGCTTGGCAGCTAAAAATTGCGCTGTTAAATCCGCATGGTCTTTGATGATCGTCTGAAATTGTGTTTGTAATCTAAATCGTTCTTCTTCTTTTGCGGTTTTATCCTGTTTGACCTTTTCACTTCGGTCTAGTAGTTCCTGCGCTGCTTCTTGACCGGTATGAATTTGCTCTTTGAGTACGTTGATCTGACCTTCCAACTTTTCGCGCATGAGTTCTGTATCGGACAAGTGTAGTCGTCTATCTTCAATGACACCGTCAAGCACTTCGGCATCTTTTGTCATTTGATCATACTCTGTTTTGATATTTTCGTATCGTTTTTTCGTTTCTTCTAGTTGCTCGTATGCCAATTCATATTTTTCTTCGATTCCTTGAAGTTGTTGTTTTAGCTGCTTGTTTTCTATAATAAAAATAGAGATTTCAAAAGCTTTGAGCTCGTCTCTCTTTTTTAAATACGTTCTCGCTATTGTAGAACGCTTCTCTAACGGCTCTATCTGCTTTTCCAATTCTGACAAAATATCCTTAACACGAACGAGATTCTGCTTTTCTGCTTCGAGTTTTTGTAATGCAGAAGTCTTTCTTCGTTTAAATTTGACGATCCCTGCCGCCTCGTCAAACAACTCTCGCCGCTCTTCCGGTTTCCCGCTTAAAATCTTATCAATTTGACCTTGTCCGATAATAGAATACCCCTCTTTGCCTATGCCCGTATCATAAAACATCTCATTGACATCTTTGAGTCGGCAAACAGAACCGTTCAGTAGATATTCACTCTCTCCCGACCGATAAATCCGACGTGCAACTGTGACTTCTTCATATGTGGAAGGTAATTGATGGTCTGAATTGTCAAGTGTGATCGATACCGTGGCATAACTAAGTGGTTTTCTGGTCTCTGTTCCCGAAAAAATAATATCTTGCATATTTGCTCCGCGCAATTGCTTGATACGCTGTTCCCCCAAAACCCAACGAACTGCATCGGCGACATTACTTTTTCCACTGCCGTTAGGACCTACGATTGCTGTAATTCCATTATGAAATTGAAAACTAATCTTATGGGCAAATGATTTAAACCCTTGGATTTCGATTGTTTTTAAATACATGGGTGTTGATACCTCATCGCCCAAAAAGGCTTTGCTTATTCCTCACTCTGTAAATGATAAAGAGCCTCGAACGCTGCTTGCTGCTCTGCCGCTTTAATAGATCTGCCGACTCCACTCCCCACCGGCTCTTTATGATCACCCACAAGCACTTCTACATGAAATACTTTTGAGTGCTCCGGACCCGCGGTATCTACTACTTTGTATTTGATCGGATATTGATGCTCTGTTCTTTGAACATAGACTTGCAATTCGGATTTACTGTCATTGGTAATCACTTTCTTATTTGCCAAGTCATATAACACGAATTGTTTGATAAATGTCTGTGCTGCTTCAAAGCCACCGTCTAAAAAGATCGCACCGATCAGCGCCTCCACCACGTCGGCGATGATAGATTTGCGTTTCCGACCGCCGCTTGCCTCTTCTCCTTTTCCTAATGCGATATACTCCCCAAGAGAAAGCTTCTTCCCGCAGATTGCCAAAGCTGATTCGCACACCATACCGGCACGCAATCTACTTAATTCACCTTCCGATAACTCCGGAAACTCAAGGTACAAGTTGGCGCTACATACCATCTGCAACACCGCGTCGCCCAAAAATTCCAATCTTTCATAATTTGCAGGTCTGTTAATTAATTGTTCATTACAAAAGGAACTATGTCTCAAAGCCTGATTCAATATTTCCGGTTCTTGAAAATGGTACCCGATTTTGCTTTCCAGTTCCATAGCAACCTCCAATTTTCTTATTTATCGGAACCAAGAATGGGTTCCTTCAAGCTTCTGCGAAATCATTTTGCGTGTACCTCTTTTGCAACTCTTCCTTTACGCTTGCATCAATTGAGCCACAAGCGTACAAGCTCCTTCAACGGTAGTGATTTGCTCAGCAGATTCTTGCAATATTTCAATAGAAAATTCTTCCTCAATTGCTACAATGATTTGATACACATCTAATGAATCCGCGCCTAAATCGCCCAAAAAAGTATCGTCCGGCGTGATCTCGTCAGGATCTAAATTCAAGACTTCCGCAATCACGCGCCGTAGTTTTTCCATTATCATCGTAGTCATACCGTAACGGTTTCCTTCCTGACTATGTGACTTTACGTAAAGTCAAGTTTCTCTTTTAGTTTTCTGTTAATGTCTTGTTCTTGAAATGCCACGCATTGTAAAATCGAGTTTTTGATTTCCACCGCTTTGCTGTTGCCATGCGTTTTTACCACTAAACCGTTAAGTCCAAGCAATGGCGCACCGCCATATTCTTCTGTTTGAAAAGATTTTAGTGTCTTTTTGAGTGCAGGTTTTATGAGTAAAGCACCGATCTTGCTGCGAAGAGAAGTCATCATGCCTTCTTTCACTTTTTGTATCAATACAGCGCCTACTCCTTCATAAGTTTTGAGGATCACGTTACCCACAAAAGCTTCGCAGACTGCTACATCCACTGCGCCAAATGGGATATCTCTTGCTTCTACGCTTCCGACAAAATTGATTTCTTTACAAGCTTTTAAGAGCGGAAAAGTCTCTTTGACCAAAGCATTTCCTTTTTCTTCTTCCGCTCCGATATTAACAATTCCCACTTTCGGATGGGGGATTCCGACTATGTGTTGCATATAGATCGCGCCCATTTTTGCAAATTGTACCAAATGAGAAGCTCGTGCATCTACATTGGCTCCGCAGTCAAGCAAAAGTGTACAACCCTTTTGGGTGGGAATCAGCGGTGCAAGGGGAGGACGTTCTACTCCTTTTTGTCTGCCGACGATGACATGACCACCAACCAAAACCGCTCCGGTACTTCCTGCAGAGACAACACCACAACATATCCCGTCTTTCACCAGATGAAGTGCTTTGACCAAGGAGGAATCCTTTTTGCTTCGTATCGCGCTAACAGGAGGTTCCGCTGTCTCAATGATTTGATCAGCGGCAATGATTTCCAGCCTGTCTACATCATATGTTTCATTTTGCAAATGGGTATAAATAGCAGCTTGTTGACCAACTAAATAGATTTTGACTTTCTTTTCTGCCCTAAGAGCTTCCACGCAGCCTTTCACGATTTCTGCAGGTGCATTGTCCCCTCCCATTGCATCTACTGCCACATTGATCATTTGCTCCATATTTGCTCCCGTCTGCGCGCCATCGGCGCGCGTACCAATCAAGGTGTTTGAAAGTTCACTTACTTTCAAACTTCATCCTCTCCGCGATTCCATTTATTTTTCATGGTTTCTTTCGCTTGATTCTTACTATACTAAAGGGACATTTAAAAATCAAGTGAAACCTTCATTCATAATGGGATGATATAGGTGTGAAAATAACGAAAAAAAGGCTTCTCCTTGCCGGGAAAAGCCCTGTACCTAGCCGTTTTCACGGCGTTTAGATCAGTCCACTTCTATCACTTGCTTCTTATTGTAAGAACCGCAAGCTTTGCACACTTTATGAGGTACCATCAGTGCACCGCACTTACTACAGCTAACGAAAGTCGGGGGAACCATTTTCCAATTGGCTCTTCTCTTATCACGTCTGCTTTTGGAATGCTTATTTTTCGGACAAATCGACATTTTAACACCTCCTTGAAATGCATCTCTTCCCCATTTCCGTAGGGAATATCGATTCCACAGGAATGGTTTCTGCAAAGACTCACCTATTGTACCCAACTACGCCATAATTGTCAATCAAAATTGTAAGCAAAATTTTAAATATTGTTGCTATGAACGCCGTGTGCGTAATGAATACCGTTTTTTCGTGCGAGAATAGCGTGTATCTTTCGATCAATACATAGTAGACATAACTTGTAGAACATGATTTGCGTAGGTATGAAAAAACTCTCTGTTTCTTTTCATTTCGTCAGTGAGTTCAAAGAAAATCTCTTTCGATCGATGATCTCTTTTGAAAAAAGGTTCGAATACATACTCCCATTGCGGTAAATAAGAGGAATATTTCCTTGTGTAACATGTGGAGGCCGTCGCTTGTAATCGATAATCTTTGTCAACATATTGAGCGACAGACTTGTGTAATGCGGTGTCTTCTTCCGGTAAATAGTAATAATCATGATAGTTTTCATAAAAATATTTTAGCTCATCTTCATATATCGGAACGCGCAATGTTCCCTCTTTGCCGTCAGCTTTGAAATAACAGTTATTTGCGTTGATTGAAATCGGCTTAGGCAGGGTTACCGGTAAGGAAAGGTACATCAAGAGTTCCCTCCGTTCATTGCCGGCAAAATCATGATACGTATTGGCTTGTACCTTTTTGGCATGCACTTTCATTTGAAACAAGTCGGAATATGACAAAAGCGGCATGATCTCAAGCATCCCTTTGATATCTTCCGCATTGTGCAGGAATAAGGATTTTTCCGAAAATTCATTCGGACGATTTACATACTGATGATAAATACCGATCAATTCACTGCCTGTAAACACATCCTGTCGGTTGATTCCCAAAAATTGTTCCAAGGTTCTTTGTTTGCAATTCGGGATTCCTAAGAAAAATTTGTACGGGGAAACACGTTTGTAAAGATCGATCCCTTGAAAATGCTCCAAATCATTCGGTAATCCATGTTGCGTACATTTTTGCATCAAGAAAGGTAAATCAAAGTTATTGCCGTTAAAATGAACCAAAACCTTATATTTCGAGGCGAATTGAAGAAAAGATTGCAGAATCAATGGCTCTTGTGACGGATTCTCTGCCATCCACTGTCTGGTTTGCCAAGATCCTTCTGAAAGATATGCACATCCAATCAAATACAAGCAGGATGTCCTGGAAGCAAAACCGGTCGTCTCAATATCCAAAAACA
>JAISHZ010000389.1 GCA_031262285.1 Lachnospiraceae bacterium
ATCCATTTGCTTTTCTTTTATACAATGAAAAGCAATTGAATAAAGTGAATATTTAATGACGCGGGGTGGAGCAGTCTGGAAGCTCGTTGGGCTCATAACCCAAAGGTCGTAGGTTCAAATCCTACCCCCGCTATTATTCGTTGCGATAATCAAATATGTTTATAGCTACGAATTTTCCAATTCAAATAATGAAGAAATTGTATCTCATTTGTATTGTGATTGGTGTTTTATTTTACTAAGCGTGATAAAGACCGTGTTACCCAATATTGTTACACACTAATCTATGCCCAGATAGCTCAGATGGTAGAGCAGAGGACTGAAAATCCTCGTGTCACTGGTTCGATTCCGGTTCTGGGCATTTGTTGTACAATGAATTGTGTCTACTTTAGAAGGCGTTTCATAACGAGAAAAGCGTTTTTTACTTTTCATAGGGTACAACGACCTTTGCTTGCTTTAGCAGGCATCTCATAAGGAATGAAAAGCTGTTTTTGCTTTTCATATGGTACAACGACCATTGCCTGCTTTAGTAGGTATCTCATAAGGAGTGAGAAGCTATTTTTGCTTTTCATATAGTACGATGATTTTCGGGACATTAGCTCAGTTGGTAGAGCACTTGACTTTTAATCAAGTTGTCCCGGGTTCGAATCCCGGATGTCTCATCTTATCTATTTTTAATATTGCATGAAAAGATGTATGTAAGATATTACGAACGAAGGATGTAGTATTAGTGGATTGCTTAGTAAATATGAGCTTTCCGCTTTTTTCGTATATATTTTTATATTGCCATACTTTTGAGAAACTGTTCAAAAAAACATGTTTCATGACAATGCGCGGTGCGTTTTTTAAGTAAGTAGCATAAAGTGTTATGATAGGTATTGCTTTTGGATAAAAGTGTTTTGTCAAAAGGTGTCGAATTGGAGGGATCTATAAAAGTGGATGATAAAAATGAAAAAATAACAAGCAGAAAAAGAAAGCGAAAAATATGGAGATGGATAATTCCGATCACCTTTCTGATGTGTATAGGACTTCTTATTTACTTTCTTCCAATGATGTATTGGAAGGATCATTTTTATGTCAATACATTTGTAAATGGAACAGATTATAGTAACTGGGAATTGCAAGAAGGGGTTTCGTATTACAAAACGAATGCCATGCAATATCAATTAGATGTGATTGATCGATTTGGAGAAGTAGCGGGAACCATTTTACCGCAGGATATTGCTGCATCTGTTTCAATTGAAAATGAATTGTCCGGGATTATGAATAATCAATCCACATTGTCGTGGCCGCTCTATTTTCAGCAGCCACGGTTTTATGAGTTTTCTATGGATTTGGATTTTGATCAAAATGCCGTACGCGAAGCTGTACGAAATTGGGACATTTGCCTAACCGAAAATATGGATATGCCACAAGATGCTTATATTGGTGAATATTCCATGGAGTTAGGCTACTATCCATTGATACCCGAAACGAAAGGGTCAGCCTTGGATGTGGAAAAAGTGGAAGAAGTTTTGATTCATGCGCTGCAGTTACGAGAAAAGACGGTTTATCTTGACGAGGAGCAATGCTATTTAACAGCAGCAATTACACAAGACAATGAGATTCTTCAACAAAAATTGGAGATCTTGAATCGATGGGTGTCCACGAAGATTTCATATGACTGGAATGGGAATGAAGTTACGGTTGATGGAGGTCAAGTATCTTTGTGGATCATTGAGAATCAAGGTAGACCGGATTTGGATGAAGAAGCGATTCGAACTTTTGTAAAAGAGCAAGCTTCACAATATGATACATACGGAAAAAAGAGGACATTTACCACAATAACCGGACTTGAACTATCATTACCAAGTGGTGCGTATGGCTGGCGAACAGATATTGACGGAGAGACAGCAGCTTTATTAGAATCGATAAAAAATGGGGAACAGCAAACGCGAGAACCATTATATACGAATAAAGGAGCAGCCAAGGGAAGGGATGATATTGGAGATTCCTATGTTGAGATTAATTTGACGAAACAGCATTTGTATTTATTTGTAAATGGTGAGATCTTACTTGAATCGGATTTTGTGTCGGGAGATATGACGAATGGTTCCGCAACACCGGCGGGTGTATTTGGATTGACTTATAAAACGACGAATGCGGTGTTAAGAGGCGAAACATATGAAACTCCGGTACAGTATTGGATGCCATTTAACGGAAACGTCGGGATGCATGATGCGACGTGGAGAAGTAGTTTCGGTCAAGATATTTATTTATATGATGGATCACATGGGTGTGTCAATTTGCCACTCTTAGTTGCAAAAGAATTGTATAGTTATTTATCAACCGGTTTTCCAATTATTTGTTATTATGAATAGAATTAAGACGATTAATAAAGAGACGAAGTTACTATTCACAGCCATTATCCCGCGTAGTCGAAATTATGCAGAATGCATAATTTCGCAAGGGTCGCAACCGCCAAATCGCATAGCGATGTTTTATATCGCATAGCGATGTTTTATATCGCATAGCGATGTTTTATATCGCATGGCGATGTTTTATATCGCATAGCGATTTGTGCGATTTGTTGCTGTAAACGCCGAAGGCGTGAACAGTAACGAGACGAACTTTCTGAAAATCGTAAAAGGGATGTCAACTGCGAACAAATCAAGGAACTTGAAACGCTTTTGTATTAAAACATTTACACAAATTCGCTATGGTTGTGGTTTGGTATGTTGCTATGAACGCCGGAGGCGTCAATAGCAACCTTCAATTATTTATGAGGTGTTTACTAAATGTCAAAACATAAAATGAGTTGCAGTATGAGGAAGTTGCGGAAACAAAGAAGAAAAAGCGAAAGGAACTTTATTAGTCAAATAGAAATAGATAGAGCAGGAAAAGGAATTTTAGAGTCAGACAATTTTAAAGAAGCTTCGAATCATATTCAACATGGTACGATGACGGTTGATCGACATTGTATCAATGTCGCCAAATGTAGTTTGGCATTCGCAGATAAGCTTCATATTAAGTGTAAAAGAAATGAAATGATTCGAGGAGCTTTACTTCATGACTATTTTCAATATGATTGGCATGAACCTAGTATGGATATACGCAGACGTCTTCATGGGTTTTATCATCCGGGAATCGCATTGCACAATGCGCAGTTGGAGTATACGCTGACATCAAGAGAAAAAGATATCATAAAGAAGCATATGTGGCCGATGACGATCGTGCTGCCGCGTTATCGAGAGGCATGGATTGTTTCATTGGCGGACAAGTGGTGTTCATTTTTGGAGACGATTCGAATCCATAAGTAGAATTCTATGATGTTGATTTTGACGGAAATCTGGCATAAAGGGATTTAATTAACTTTATGTTATGAATTGACCGGATCATAGTAATGCTATCAAGCGTCTTGAGTGGAAACATAAAGGTAATTGTAAATGTTTATACTAGTATTGTAATTTGTATTTATCTGGACTTAGTCCGATAACATCAAAGACTTGTGAATAAGCGAATTACAAAACGTTTTCGCTCCTTCGTATAAATTGATAATAGTCCAGCTAATTCGAAAACGATGTACTAGTATAGCGTTTTCGAATTAGCTGGACGAATACCGAATCCTATGAAGGAGCGATAACGTATATAAAATTTTTCGGTTTTCTTCTGATATCTATGTTTTTGTATTAAGTCCAGATAATATGCAAATATTTTGATAACGCACTGCTCAGTATGGTGAACAAAAATGGAATCCTTGTTTGAATTGTTAGATCAATATACCGAAAAGGACATATATCCGGTACATATGCCCGGTCACAAAAGACAGTCAGTTGGTGATATGCCGAGTTGCTTCTCTCGTTTGGATATCACGGAAATTGTGGATTTTGACGATCTTCACAATCCACAGGGCATTTTGGCATCTTGTCAGATAGAAGCTGCAAAGATGTATGGTGCACAGGAAAGCTTTTATTTGGTGGGTGGTAGCACATGCGGGGTATTGACAGCGGTCAGTGCGGCTCTGCCGGTAGGAGGACATCTTTTGATGGCAAGAAATTGCCATCAATCTGCATATCACGCAGCATATCTGCGAAGACTTCGTATTTCTTATTTATATCCGAAACAAGAACTTCATCAGCCTTGTGAAGCTATTTTACCGGAGCAAGTACAGGCTAGTTTGGATCAAACCCCCGGGATTTTAGCTGTCTTGCTTGTATCTCCTACTTATGAAGGGAGAATTGCAGATATAGAGAAGATTGCACATATCGTGCACCAAAAGGGTATCCCACTGATAGTAGATGAGGCTCACGGAGCACACTTGGGATTGTGGGAAGGAAGCCTACCGAATAGTTGTATGTCGCAAGCGGACTTAGTGATCCACAGTGTCCACAAAACGCTTCCATCTTTGACACAGACAGCACTGTTGCATATCAACGGGGATCTCTTGGATCGCAATCAAATCCGCCGTTTCTTGCGCATATATCAAAGCAGCAGTCCATCTTATCTTCTGATGGCGGGAATAGACAATGCGCTTCGGACAGTTCGTCAAGAGGGGAAGAAACGGTATAAGGAATTTACTGACAATTGGAATCAGATGCTTGAACAATTGCATCAAATGCAATATCTAACGGTACCGAATGCAAAGTCCTGTAAACAAGATATCGGAAAACTGATCATCTCTACCGCAAAAATAAATTTGTCCGCAAGACGATTATATGATATGCTGTTATCTGACTATGGTGTGATGGTCGAAATGTGTTCAGAACGCTATATATTGGCGATGTTTACCGCTTGGGACGATAAGGTGGGATTTGAACGCGTTACAAACGCACTCCTTGCACTGGATCATAAATTTGGAGAACTGAGTGATTCAAATTCTGATATTTCATATATTGTAGACTCAACAATAATATCAACAGAAGATTTTTTACACCCGAATATGCCGTTATGGGAAGCGTGGGATCTTCCATTCCGGGAATGCCTTTTGTCTCAAAGTGTTGGAAAGATTGTAGCTGATTTTGTTGGTTTATATCCGCCGGGTATTCCATTGCTTGTACCGGGTGAAAGAATTCGGTCGCGCGATATTCGTATGATACAATATTATTTAGAAAATGGAACCTTGATTCGCGGAGTGCAGCATGAATGTGAACAAGCCTTGATCAAAATCGTACAGATTTGAAAGACTCAGAAATCGAATCAGATGGAAAAAGCGGGAGAAACAGATGGACATTAAAGTAAATCAAAGTCTACCGATTACACCGGCAGAAAGTAAACCGCAAGCACAAGCATCGGATGGAACTTTCAAATTTATGCTTGCATCTCATATCGAAGAAACCCAACTACAAGAAAAACTGCAAGGTCTTATGCAAGAAATCGTAAACGAAGGCGATAAATTGGCGAAACGCAGGGATGTTCGAGAAATGAAGCGGTATCGAGGCTTGGTGAAATCTTTTTTGAACGAAATCGTAAGCCGCACGCACAATTTTTCGCGAGAGAATTTTCTGGACAGAAGAGGGAGACATCGTGTATATGGGATCATCCGTTTGGTTGATGAGCGACTGGATGAATTGGCGCAGGAATTGATGAAAGATGAAAAAGACAATCTCAAGATTTTAGAGAGAATCGATGAGATTAGAGGATTGTTATTGGACATTTTCACTTAGGATTTGGGAGGGTTATGGCTACTTTTTCGCAGATAGTCGGACAAGAACAGTTAAAAAGTTACCTACAAAACGCTGTATTAACAGGAAAAGTTTCTCATGCCATGATACTGGAAGGAGAAAAATCTTCCGGCAAAGAGTTTTGCGCAAAAATATATGCAATGGCACTGCAATGTCAGAATCGAGAGCCGGGATCGGCAGAGCCATGCGGGCAATGTCATTCCTGTAAACAGATGCTTTCAAACAATCAACCGGATATTATGACGTTACAGCACGAAAAACCGGGCGTAATCGGGGTTGAAGATATTCGTACACAGATTAATGAAGACGTTTATGTAAAACCCTATAGCAGCGCGTATAAGGTTTATATCATAAATGATGCAGAGAAGATGACGCAACAGGCACAGAACGCACTCCTAAAGACGTTGGAAGAACCGCAAAGTTATGTGGTCATCTTGCTCCTTACATTGAATGCCGGTTTGTTGCTACCCACGATCGTCAGTCGATGTGTGGTCATACATATGAAATCGGTTCATGATGATCTTATTGAGCGATATCTTATGGAACAGCTGCAAATACCCGATTATAAAGCAAAAATATGCGCAGCGTTTGCGCGAGGAAATGTCGGGCGTGCGAAAAATTTGGCAATTAGCGAAGAATTTGATCATGTGAAATCGGAAGTTTTATCAATGCTAAAACACATTTCTGATATGGAGATACCGGAAATGATACAAGCAATTCGTAAAATTACAGAATTCAAAATGGAAATCGACGATTATCTGGATCTTTGCGCGATTTGGTATCGAGATGTTCTTCTGTTCAAAGCGACTAGCGATGCGAATCGTCTGATCTTTAAAGAGCAATTTTCTGAAATTCGGAATTTTGCATCGCGTAGCAGTTACGAAAAGATAGAGACAGTGTTAGAAGCGCTTGACAAAGCAAAGAAAAGGCTTGGCGCTAATGTTAATTTTGAGTTGACAATGGAGCTTTTGTTCTTAACATTGAAGGAATGCGGATAATCTGCAGTGGTAAATCAGATAGGAGTAATAGATATGGCAATGGTAGTGGGAGTCAGATTTCGGACAGCAGGAAGAATTTACTCGTTTGATGCTTCCAGATTTTACGTGAAAGCAGGGGACAAGGTTATCGTAGAGACTGCGAGGGGCGTTGAATTTGGAACAGTAGTAGGAGAGCGAAAAGAAATGTCGGAGGATGAGTTAGTGCAGCCGTTAAAACCGATTATTCGTATCGCGAATCAAAGAGACTTTGACCAAGAAGCTGCAAATCGTAAAAAAGAAAAAGATGCTTTTGCGATTTGTTTGGAGAAAATCAAAAATCATGGGCTTGATATGAAGCTGATTGATGCAGAATATACCTTTGACAATAACAAAGTACTGTTTTATTTTACCGCTGATGGCAGAATTGATTTCCGTGAATTGGTTAAGGACTTGGCGGCTGTATTTAAAACGAGAATTGAGCTTCGACAAATCGGCGTACGCGACGAGACGAAAATACTTGGCGGGATTGGCGTATGTGGGCGCGCTCTATGTTGCGCCAGCCATTTAACAGATTTTATCCCGGTATCCATTAAAATGGCGAAAGAGCAGAATTTATCGTTAAATCCGGCAAAGATTTCAGGTGTTTGCGGAAGGCTCATGTGCTGTCTCAAGCATGAAGAAGAAACATACGAAGAATTGAATCGAAAGCTTCCTTATATCGGCGATTTGGTAACAACAGAAGATGGGTTGCGCGGAGAGGTGGCATCTGTCAATGTCTTGAGACAGTTGGTCAAAGTGATCGTTGAAGTGAACGATGAAAAGGAAGTGCGTGAATATGATGTCAAAACCCTTCGCTTCAAGAGAAGGCATACAAAGAAGGAAAAGGCAGAGTTGACAAAGGCACAAATGTCAAAGGAAGAATTAAAGGAACTTGCACGGTTAGAGAAGCAGGAACAATTGGAAAAACAAGGGACGAAATCGAAAGTGGTGGAAAATTGACAGAGAAAGCCTTTTTGTTAAAAGAAGGAGAGCGACTGGACGATTTGCAACGGAATGGGTACCACTTGATTCAAAATCCTGCGCAGTTTTGCTTTGGGATGGATGCCGTTCTTCTCTCCGGGTTTGTCACTGCCAAGCGAGGGGATCAGATACTGGATTTGGGAACAGGTACAGGTATTCTCCCCCTTCTCATTGCTGCGAAGACCCCGGCTGATCATATTACAGGATTGGAGATTCAAGAAGAGAGTGCTGATATGGCAAGACGCAGCATACAAGGCAATGGGTTAACGGAGCGTATCTCGATCGTAATGGGTGATATTAAGGAAGCAGACCGCCTTTTCTCGGCTGCTTCTTTTCATGTAATTACGAGCAATCCTCCCTATATGAAAGCGGGACACGCGCTGCACAATCCATGTTCTCCAAAGGCGATCGCTCGACATGAGATTTTGTGTACGATGGAAGATGTCGTTGCGGCAGCTGCAAAACTGCTGTTACCGGGAGGAACTTTGTATATGGTTCACAGACCTTTTCGGTTACCGGAATTAATCGCAACGTTACTTCGCCATCGTTTAGAACCCAAGCGGATGCGGTTGGTGTATCCACATCGTACGGATGAGGCGAATTTAGTCTTACTATCTGCTGTTCGCGGAGGAAAAGCACAGTTGCGTATGGAACGACCATTGATTTTGATGAAGGATGACGGTACCTATATGGAGGAAGTGATAGAAGACTATTGCTTTTAGTGATGGATAAAAGGAGCTGGGAAATGACCGGAACTTTATTTTTGTGTGCAACACCGATTGGAAATCTGGGAGATATCACCGGACGCGTATTAGACACCCTGCGTAAAGTTGATCTGATCGCCGCAGAGGATACGCGTACCAGCAAAAAACTACTCTCTTTTTATGAGATTCATGTACCTATGACAAGTTATCACGAACATAACCAAGAAGAAAAGGGAGAGTCTCTGATCAAATTGCTCCTTGCCGGTCAATCGATCGCGCTGATTACAGATGCAGGGACACCGGGGATCTCAGATCCCGGAGAGAGTTTGGTTCGAAAATGTCATAATGCGCAGATTTCGGTCTTTTCGTTACCGGGTGCTACGGCGTGTATCACAGCGTTGACGTTATCCGGTCTTTCTACAAAGCGGTTTTGCTTTGAGGGTTTTTTGCCTATTGACAGTAAAGATCGCAAACAAATCTTACAAGAGCTTGAATCACAGCTATATACCATCGTCATATATGAAGCACCACATAGAATAAACGCTACCATACATGATTTACAAAAAGCTTTGGGGAATCGTTCTATTGCGATTTGCCGAGAGCTAACGAAGAAATTTGAAACAGTGACACGCACGACTCTCGATGCTGCAATCACGCTTATGCTTGAAACGGAGCCGAGAGGGGAATATGTCCTGGTAATAGAAGGGAAAAGCAGGAAAGCGTTACAAGAAGAGGAAAAGAGCAGATGGCAGAACATCTCTCTTGAGGAACAGTTGCTCTATTATACTTCTTTGGGTTATGGGGAAAAAGAAGCCAGAAAACAAGCGGCGTTAAATTTAGGGATCAGCAAGCGAGAGATTTATGCACTTACAAAAATCAAAGAAAAGAAAATGCCGACTCAAGGAAAGGCGGATAAAACGGTAGACTCCCCGGTGAGGCCGGAGCTCTTTGTACATGAGGATATGACGTTTGTGTCAAGGTTGAAGAAGATTGCAAAGGAGTGCGGGCAAATCTTATTGCGTGCTACAGACATTGAGGAAGGAATCATAACAAAAGCCGGAAAAGCGAATTATGTTACAGCATATGATTTTACTATTCAAGAGAGCCTTAGGAAGTCGTTAACAGATATTTTACCATCCGCAGGATTTATGGGAGAGGAAGATCCGGATGAGACACAAATATTCAGCGAGTATGTTTTTATTGTTGATCCGATTGATGGAACCACGAATTTTATGCGTGATGCCAAAGCTAGTTGTATTAGTATAGCATTAACATTCCATGGTAATCCTGTTGTCGGGGTTGTATACAATCCTTATCTGGAGGAATGTTTTTGGGCGGTAGAAGGGAAAGGTGCGTTTTTAAATGATAAAAAAATTACCGTTTCGGATAAGTTATTGCAGGATTGTCTGATTTATTTCGGGACTTCTCCTTATGAAGTAGAATGGTCTCAAAAATCTTTTTCGATCGCATATGAATACTTTCAACATGCAGCGGATATTCGGCGTAGTGGTTCAGCGGCTTTGGATTTATGTGCGGTTGCGTGTGGCAGAGGCGATTTTTTCTTTGAATTGTGCTTGCAACCATGGGATTATGCAGCCGCCTCTTTGATCGTGACACAAGCGGGCGGAGTAATGAGTGACTTGTGGGGGACGCCGATTACTTACGACAGGAAGCAGATAGTCGTGGCACGTGCGAAGAATGTGGAACTGTTACCTTTGTCTCGATTTTAAATATCGGATTCAATGCTTTATTTGTGTATTTCACGTGTTCGCCGATTTGCGGTTCAAAGGTAGTGTATACCGGACGAACCGAACAGAGTAGGGGACAGTTTTGAGTGTTAGACTCTCTGAGCGTTCCGATAAGCCCGAGTACAAATGCACGCACAAGCAAGCGCTCATTTGCACTCGGGCTTATCTCCACAGAACGTAAACACCCAAAACTGTCCCTACTCTGTTCGGTTCTGTGTATCGATTAACTATTAATGTAGATCGTAGAAAGGGTGAATCGTTTCCTTTATTATTTTGTTTACGTTTTATTTTGCTTGTGTTGTATAATGCGCTACTTTGATAGAAAATAGTAATTTTCAGAATCTCTTTAATATGAGTATAAAACCTTTCTATTTTACAGATACTGAATACGTAATAAGTTTGAAAGTAAGTAAACTTTCAAATGCTTTGATTCGTACGCGCGCCGTTGGTGCGCAGACGGGAGCAAATATGATAATTGTTTTTCGTTGCAGGTAACAAAGGAAGCAAGAAGGGAGTAAGAAAATGACTAATATTTCAGAATTGGATTTACAGAATCTGCGTCATCTGATCGGTGGATTTGAAACGACACGTAATAAGATGCAAGAATATGCAAAAGATGCTTCGGATAATCAAGTGAAGCAGTTTTTCGAAAAAGGTGCACGTTCTGCAATTGACAATAAGCAGCAATTAATGCAATTTTTGCAGTAAATCTACGAATACACTTATGGGAATTTATGAGATATTGTATTTCGAAAAGTAGGATGTGCTAGCATTTTAAAGCAAAAGTGCAAGAATAGGGAAAAGCGTTTAAGAGTGAAATACTCCCAGATTGGGAAAATGGCTCAAGGAGCGAAAAGAACTCAGAAAGCGAAGGCGCTCTTCGTATGAAGTTGTTTTTAGCAGAAAGAGAGGATGTTATGCAATTACAGGAAAAAACAATGGTTGCGGATACGTTAGCCGGAATAAACGGAGAATTGCTGCGTTATGCAGAAATGATTCCACAGACTGAAAATAAAGAGTTAAAACAATGCTTAAAGCAGTTGCGAACCGCTTGTGAGCAATCACAAGAAGAGATTTATCAGATCGCACGTGCGAAATCTTATTATGTACCCGCATCGGCGGCCTCAAAAGAAGATATCACGCACGTAAGAAGTTTATTCAGTTCCGGAACTTTATAAATCGTGAATTCCTATTGACATTCTTTTCAGTGGGCAATATACTGTTACTGTTTGAACCCCCAACAAGAACAATCATAGGGTTTTGACTACTAAACTAAGAAAAAGGAGTAACAGAATGCTGGAGAGAATTAAGGAAATCATCGCAGAAAAATTTAGTGTGGATAGTAGTGAGATTACGGAAGCCACTTCTTTCAAAGACGATTTAGGAGCTGATTCACTGGACTTATTTGAATTGGTGATGGCTTTTGAGGAAGAATATGATGTTGAACTACCGACAGAGGATATGGAAAACATCAATACGGTTGCTGATATCGTAAAGTATATGAAAAAACAGGGCGTGGAAGATTAATTCCACGCCTTCTTTTTAATATGCTCCTGAACCTAAGAGTACAGTACGAATTGTTTTGAGGATAATCTTGATATCGACCCAAAGACTGGCTTCGCGTATGTAACGAAGATCCATCTCCATCCAATGATCGAAAGAGACATCGTTACGCCCATTGCATTGCCAATAACATGTCAAACCCGGCTTTGCCAACGTCCTAAAACGCTGATAACTATTCATGTTCTTGCTCTCATAAGTTGCTATCGGCCTAGGACCGACGATAGTCATTTCTCCTTTTAAGATGTTGATGAGTTGAGGAAGTTCATCAATGCTTGTCCGCCGAATGAAATATCCGACCTTTGTAATTCGAGGATCCTTTTTGATCTTGAAGACCGGACCGTCTGCTTCATTTTGATGTAACAAAAACTTGTGAAGATCAGGTGCTTCCCTACACATACTCCGAAATTTGATCATATTAAATTCTTTTTGGAGGTAGCCGGTTCTCTTCTGAATGAAAAAAATCGGTCTACCGCTATCGAATAGAATGGCAAGAGTGGTAATCAAGAAAACAGGAGACAGGATGACGAGAGCGATGAGACTGCAAACTACGTCCATCATTCTTTTGACAAAAAGATAGACTTTGCGATGACTTGTAATATATTCATAATCCGCTTCGTCTTGTATCTTTTCCAAATCCGTTTTCACGAAGTTCCTTTCATAAATACCATCTTTGTCTGTAGTGTAAAGGTTTTTTTGGCTAACCTGTATGTCCATAATGTACTCCTTTGCCAGAAAAAACTGTACCATACTGTTACGAAGCTGTTTACAAAATAGTAGGCTGTGTGTTTCGAAATATCGCAAACACAGCACAAAAGAGATATTAGCACATCATGATTAACTTGTAAAGATCAACATCTGTCTCAATTGGGAATTTGTTGAATAGTAACGCATATTTACTTCAAAAATATAGTGAGTACAATACTGGTGAGTAAGCCTGTAACGCTTGCTAACAAGGCTCCTGTGAGTGTGTAGCGAGTCTTTGTCACTTTTGCTGCTAAAAAGTATACACTCATCGTATAGAAAATAGTTTCCGTACAACTCATTAAGATAGAAGTTAATGTGCCAATGTAAGAGTCCGGTCCATGTACTTTGAAAATATCCAATACCAACCCGGTTGCTGCAGAAGAAGAAAAAAGTTTTACGATTAGTAAGGGAACTATATCGGCGGGTATTTTGATTACTGCAAGAGCGTTACCGATTAGTTTCCCGACAAAATCCAAAAAACCGGAAGCGCGTAGCACCCCGACACCAATCATAAGACCAATTAAAGTCGGCATGATGTCAACGACGACTTTTAAACCGCTTTTGGCTCCTACGAGAAACGATTCATAGACCTTTGTTTTCATGGATAAGCCGTAAGCGACTATGTAAAATACCAAAACAGGGATGATGATGTCAGACAGATGTGTTAAGACATTCATATGCGACCTCCTCGATCTTTCATCTTACAGTAAATCACCGCGATCAATGTACTGCAAGCAGTAGCGATAATGGCAGGCAAAATAATCGATGCCGGGTCCACACTTCCGTACTGTTTTCGAAAAGCAATCATATTAACAGGGATCAATTGTAGAGACGATATATTGATGATTAGAAAAGTACACATTTCGTTACTTGCACTTCTCGTTTTTGTCCCTATTCCATTTTGTGTGTATTGAGGATCTCCTCGTTGCTGTTGTAGGTTGGAAAGCGCCTCCATTGCTTTTAATCCGGCAGGGGTACATGCCCACCCCAGGCCAAGAATGTTCGCGATCAGATTCGTCCCTATGTACTCACGTGCAGGGTGGTCTTTTGGGATGCGTGGGAACAAAAAAGACAAAAACGGAGAAATTCCTTTTGTCATTTTGGCTGTTAACCCTGCTTGCCCGGCGATTTCCATCAATCCCATCCAAAACGCCATAATACCCGCCATCGTGATGCACAAAGAAATCGCTTCCCCTGCACTGTCAAAAGCGGCATCAGTGATGGCACTGATATTCCCCGTAAACGCAGCAAATACAATTCCAACTAAAATCATAAACGCCCACAGATAATTTAGCATACTTACTCCAATATTTTTTTTGTTACCAATCACAGACTTTGTTTCGCTCGATGCAAGGCGTTCTACTTGCGTCGCCCATCGATTATAGGAAGTTGCAAATACATAATTTAACATAGATTACCATCGTCAAATCGCATAACAATTTGTATGTTCTTTTGTCATGAAGGGAACGTGAAGGATAACCTATTTGAAAGCTTTGATCACTTCTTAATGGTCGTTGCTACCACCAATTCAAAAAATGGTTATGGCGGCAGCCGAACGATCCAAAACGATATAGCCAAGAAAAATAGAAATACAGTATATAAACTTAACTATATTTTAATTGTGTAATGTAATTTCTGACAAGCCTGCTTTTTTTACTGAAATATACTTTTGCACATCAGATTTTGCAAGTTCTATTTCAATTGTCACAAAGTCAGATGGTCCGCACTCCAAGAAAAATGTATGGAACGCGTAATCACTATATTGATCCCCCCATAACGTTTTCGCTTCATTTTGAAGCGATAGAATTTCCAAATAGCCCAGATAATATTTTAGATAATTAGCCGGTTCCTCAACCAAATAGGTGTACACTGTATTGATTGATGTCTCTCCGGTGATTCCACACAATTCAAGTACTTCTTTGATGGTTTCATACGAAGCGTTTTCATAGTGAATCATGATGTCCAATAAGGAATATAAACACAGAAGAAGGCTTCTGCTGTGTCGTTCAAAAGCAACCGCCGGAGCTAGCTCGGGATAGCCTGCTTCTGACAAAAGATCTTGTGCATACGCAAAAGAGAGAAACTCCACGTATAAAGCCCAACCTTCTTGATATCCCCCATGCCAAAGAATTTGACGTACATAATTGTCTTTTTCGCCATACATCTCATAATTGTGATAAACAGTTTGATACAGATGACCGGGAAATCCTTCATGAGCAAGTGTCGTATATAATTCGAGATTTTGCGGAGAATTTCGCTCATTTATGTATATAACATTGTTGTCGGAATCATCCAGAGGTGGCGTTATATAATACGCCGGTGCACAATATTCTTCCAGACTATCCGTCACAGATTTCACATATACTTGA